>JAOTYQ010000542.1 GCA_029861725.1 Acidimicrobiia bacterium
CGGCCGTGGTCACCTCGGGGCCCCGCGCCGCCCAGCGCCTGCCGTCGCCGGTGAACAAGGTCAGGCCATCGACCATCGCCATGACGACGATGGCCTCCGCACGCGGGCGTTGCGCGCCTCGCCGCTCCAACATCTCCGCGAGCTTCTCCAGGTACTCGTCGTAGAGGTTGTCCATCAGCTCTTCCATGATCGGCTCGACCAACGACATGGCCCACAGCTGGGGGAAGAGACGATCCGCCTGGAGACGATGGCCGGCGGCATCCTCCATCAGAAACTGCACGAGCTCCTGAACGCTGGCTCCGCCTCCAGGTAGGTCCGCCTGAAATGCGTCGAACGAATCGCGGTAGGCCTCGGCGACATAAGAAGCCAGTCCTCTCAGGAGATCGTGCCGGGTGGGGAAGTGATACTGCAGAGCCCCGAGCTTGATCCCACTGGCACGGGCCACCGCCCGCATCGTCAACTTGTCGTAGCCGCTCGACGCGACCAGATCCACGGCCTCTTGGAGAATCTGCTCTCGGCGGGTTGCGAGGACGGGCGTCGTCGTCATACCTGTCACTTGACATGTTGTAACTTGTCACATGACATGCTGCAACCCCGCGGAGGCTGCTCTGCGTCGCTGGGCTCTACTCGGTCAGTGGCGCGCGATAGGGAGGCGCGATGTTGTCGTCGATCCAGGTCTGAGGGTCGTGGCGCGGGAGCTTGTAGCTCGGGTTGCCTTTGCAGCTCATCCGGTACATGACTCTGGCGTCGGCGGGATCATTGATCGACTGCTTCACCGGCGGTGCGACGTGCAGGGTGGCGAAGTTGCTCCAGATCGTGACATCGCCGGGCGTGTGGACGTGGTCGTAGCGGAACTCGGGTCGTAGGCAGTGGGCTTCGAGCCGGTCGAGGAACCGTCGCGACTCGTCCTCGCCCAGGCCGTCGACCTCCACCGGCGCGATGCGCTTGCCTCGTGAGGCCCAGACCGGGCTGTGGAGCGACTTGGTGCCGCTCCGTGAGTTGGTGTGGACCAGGGGTACCAGCCAGCCGGCGTCGCTGCGCCGGAGGCGACGCCTCACCATCGTCGCGTCGAGCTGGTGTCGCTCGTCCGCCGGCAGAGCGGCGTAGGCGGCGGCGGTGTCGGCGTAGGCCGTCTCGCCGTTGAGCGGAAGCATCTCGCGCCGTTCGGCCAGGTCAGTGGGCGAGTCCGGGTGGTAGAACCCGGTGTCCCTCGGTGGGTTGGTCACCCAGGCACCGCCGGGTGCGTCGCGGGTGGTCGGCACGCGGTGCACATAGAACATGCTCGTGGAGAGTGGCACCGGCTCGAACTCGATGTCGGTGTGCCAGTGCTGCCCTCCGACGATCATGGGATCGGCGTCGGGACCGCCGCCGGGTACGTTCGAGACGATGTAGACCGCTGGGCTGTCGGCGCCGGGCAGGCACTCGAAGACACCGGGGAACGACACATTGTTCAGGGTCGAGGCTCGCCGCTCGACCGGCAACAGCTCGAGCGCCTCACCCGACCCGTAGTTTGCGTAGTTCTTGGGGTGCGGGATCGGGGCGCCGAAGTGGTTGGTGATCCGTTCGAGGTCGTGGACGTCGAACCCGTGTCGGTCCTGGCCGGGGAAGCAGAGGATCTGGTACCGGTCGAGCAGCGTCACCAAGAGCCGTGCCTGGGCCGGCGACAGGGGGTCGCTGAGATCGATGCCATCCACCCGGCGTCCCATTCGGTTCGGCGTCGACAGCGGGCTGATCGCTGCGCCGCCCCCGAACTGACGCGTGAGGTCGGACTCGATCTCACCGAGCACCGCGTCGCGATCTTCAACCGTCATCGGTACTCCTCTCGTGCCACGGCGGCACGGCCCACCGTCCCAGACCGAGGTCCCCGTCGCAACATGCCCTTTCTGGTCGCCCAGTTCGGCGCAACCCCAGTGGCGACGCACCGCCGGGTCGGGGTTGCCACGAGAGGATCTCCTAGTGTCATGGTTCGCCAGTTGGTGAGGAGGCCGATGATGCGTCTGCAGGACAAGGTCGCGATCGTGACCGGTGCCGCGTCTGGGATGGGGGCCTCGACGGCCAGGCTCTTCGCCGAGGAAGGAGCCAAGGTGGTCGTCACCGATGTGGCCGCGGACGAGGGAGCCGCAGTCGCGGCCGAGATCGTTGCGGCCGGCGGCGAGTCCCGATTCGTCGAGCTCGACGTCGCATGCGAGGCCGAGTGGGAGCGCGCGGTGGCCGAGACGGTCTCTGCCTACGGGCGAATCGACATCCTGGTCAACAGCGCTGGCGTCAGCGGCAGCCACCCGGACCTGCTGAACACCCACACCTGGGATCAGCAGATGAGCATCGTCGCCAGGGGAGTGTTCCTGAGCATGCAAGCCGTCATCCCGGTCATGCAGCAGGCCGGGCGCGGCTCGATCGTCAACATCTCATCGATCTCGGCGTTCGTGGGCCAGGCCTACGTGCACATGGGCTACAACGCCGCCAAGGCCGCGGTGAGGGTCGCGACCAAGTCAGCCGCCGTGCAGTTCGCCAAGGACGGGATCCGCGTGAACTCGGTCCATCCCGGCATCATGCCGCCCATGAAGAACGCGATGAGGAGCGCCGATCCGGAGGGGCGCCGCGCCAGGATCGCTGCAGTCCCCGCCCAGCGCGAGGGCAGGGTCGAGGAGGTGGCGTACGCAAACCTGTTCCTGGCCAGCGACGAGGCGTCCTACATCACTGGGGTCGAGTTGCCCGTGGACGGCGGCTACCTGGCCATCTGAGCACTGGCCTGTCCGGTGGCCGCTTGCTCGTGCGCTGAGGGTCGTGGCCAGCGATGTGATGGCGCATCAGCCGTTCCAGCGCATCAGGCCCTCTTGCATGCAGGTTGCGATGAGCATGCCGTCTGAGTCGTAGAAGCGGCCGCTGGCCAGGCCCCGTCCGCCTGACGTGCACTCGACCCGTTGCTCGTAGTACAGCCACTGGTCGGCCTTGGCCGGGCGGTGGAACCAGGTTGCGTGATCGAGGCTCGCCTCGGTGACCCGGTCATCCACCTCGGCCCGACTGCCCGCATAGGTGATCGCGTCGCTCATGTCGGAGACCTGTTGCCAGGGGTCGATCTCGCCGCGCTGGGTTCCGCCGCTGGACCCGGTGTTGCGATGGTCGTAGAGGAGGCAGGCGAAACCCGCCGAGTGGAAGACGTCGGCGTAGCGGTCGAGCGACATCTCCTTCACTGCGCCGAATCCGTGGCTGAGCACGATGGCGGGGTGCGGGCCGTCGCTGTCGGGAATGTAGAGGTGCGCGGCGAGCGGCGTTCCGTCGAGTGACCTGAATTCGACTTCCTCGCGTGCCATCGCACCCCCTGGTCGTGGCCTGCAGCGTCACATCGCAGAGATGGAGCGGCCACCGTCGGCGAACCCTACGTCGCCATTGATGCTCTCCGCCGCATCCGACGCGAGAAACACAACGAGCCGCGCGACCCGAGTGCGTTGGCGACGGCATCGAACTCCTCCTGGCATGCGTCCACCAGGCGCTGTGCGGCATGGGGCGCCACGCCATTGACCAATCTTCGGCGTGGTGCGCAGCTGGCGCACCGTGACGTCCTGGACCCTCGGCGTCGTGGTCAACGACCCCGGATCTCGGGGTCGCGGCGTTCTCGCCACGCCCGGTGTGCTTCGAGCGAGTCCTCCGTCTGGCTGAGGGCGGCGAAGCGGTAGATGTCGGCCACCGATGCGTCCTTGATGTTCGGGATGTCCATGCCCTGGTTGAGCGACTCCTTGGCCAGTCGGGTCGCCAGTGGCGGGAGGCCGGCGATCCGAGTCGCCACCTCCACCGCCTGATCCATGAGCTTCTCGTGGGGGGTCACCCACTGGGCCAGACCGATCCGGTAGGCCTCGTCGGCGTCGATCGGCCATCCCAGCGCAGCCCGCATGGCGTTTCCTTTCCCCACCCAGCGGGCCAGGCGGGGTGATCCGCCGTAGGCGGGCATGACGCCGAGCTGCACCTGGGGGGCACGCCACTCGGCCCGGTCCGAGGCCACGATCAGGTCGCAGCTGTAGGTTGCGATCGAGCCGATCCCGATGGCCAGGCCGTTCACCGCGGCGATCATCGGCTTGGCGAAGTCGCTGATCAGGTTGGCGGCGAAGTGTTGCCAGGTTGGGATCTTCTCGATGAATTCTGCTGGCGAGGCCACGGTGTGGGTCGTCTCCTTGGCCAGGTTGGCTCCTGCGGAGAACGCCCCGCCGGCCTCGTCGCCGGTAAGGATCACACAGCGGACGTCA
>JAOTYQ010000543.1 GCA_029861725.1 Acidimicrobiia bacterium
TCAACGCCCGGTCGAGCGGGGCCGGCATCACGGCCCTCCACAGCGCCGCCCTGGCCAACGACGTCGAGCTGGCCCGGGCGCTGGTGGGGATGGGCGCCGACCCCGACGTCGTCGATCCGAACTACGACGCATCGCCCCTCGGCTGGGCCGAGCACAACAACAGCCGCGAAGCCGCCGACTATCTCCGACCCCTCACTGGGCAGGGCGACCCGAGCGACGAGCCCTCGAACCCAAGGATCTAGCGTGCGCCGGGGCGGAGCCCAAACGTCGTCGAACTTGACACGAACGTGAACGTCCAAGCGACCAAAGCGAAACTAGGAGCCCGCCGGTCCGCCGATGAGATCCAGGAGGTCGGCGAGCACCGGCCGGTAGTCAGCGTCGGCGGCCCGATCGATCGTCTCGTGCGGGTCGTCGGCGAGGTCGAACAACAGCGGCGGCAGCTCGTGGAAGCGCACGAGTCGGTGGTCGGCCGTGCGCACCATCGTGAACCGGTTGCCGGCAGGCGAGTCCGCCGGGGTCGCAGCGCCCGCCGCGCGGGCGTGGTCGTGGAACGACATGTCGAAGCGGACGTGGTCCCGCCAGCCCGGTAGCGGGGCGTCATCGAGGAACGGCTCGAGCGAGCGCCCTTCGGCGCTCCCTGGCGGGTCGATACCGAGCACCCCGCAGATCGTGGGCAGCAGGTCGATGTTGGTGGTCAGCTCCCCTACCATCGTGCCCCGGGTGGAGTCGGCCGAGGGCCGAGGATCGCGGACGATGCACGGCACTTGGGCGTGGCCGTCGAACGGGCCACGTCGGCCGTAGATCCAGTGGTCGCCGAGGGCATCGCCATGGTCGCTCGTGACAACGATCAAGGTCGTGTCGTAGCGGTCTCGCCGTCGCAGTTCGGCGACCAGGCGGCCGAACTGCTCGTCGACCTCGGCCACCAGCCCGTAGTAGGCGGCCCGGATCAGACGGTCGTCGCGCTCGCCGACGTCGTCGAGGCGGCAACGGCGCTGCAGGTACTCCGTCATCGACCGGCCGGGAACGGTCAACTGGAAGTACGGATGGCGGGTGGCCTCGACGTCGACCGGCAGCGGTCGTTGCGGGAGCGCGACCTCATCGGGGTCGACGAGCCGGTGGTACGGCCGCGGCGGAGTCAGTGGCGGATGGGGCCGCAACCAGGTGAGGTGGAGCAGGCTCGGCGTCTCGCGGCGGTCGAGTACCTCGATCGCCGCATCGGTCAGGACGGCCACGTCGCTGTCGTCGGCCCGGTAGCGAGCGGGAGCGAGCGAGTCGGTGTCGGGCTCGCCGTCGGGCGCGTAGAGCCCAAAGGGATGGTCGGTGTCGACGTCGTACCCGCGTTCGGCCAGAACGGCCCGCCACGCCGGGAAGCCGTGCTGCCAGATGAACGGGAACGCCACGTCGAATGCCGGGTCGACCAGCTCGGACCACCGGGCGGGGTCGCCGGCGCCGGCGGCGGTCGGGTGTTGTGGTGTGTCGGTGTAGCCGACGAGGATGGGAGAAACGCCGGCTGAGCGAAGGGTCTCGGCCAGCGTCGCCAGGTCTGGTCGGGCTGCGTCGTCGTTGGTCCACTGGCCGTGGGTGGACACCGCCGTGCCGGTCAGCAGGGACGCTCGCGCCGGCCCGCAGGGCGATGCCTGGCACCAATGGTTGGCGAACAGCACACCTTCGGCCGCCAGGGCGTCGAGGTTGGGGGTGCGCACGCCGGCGGTCCCCAGGACCCCGAGCGCATCGGCCCGCCACTGGTCGGCAACGCAGAACAGCACGTCGGTGATCGGACCCGGCGACATCGACCGTGACGTTATCCGCTGTAGCCGACCGGTCGCTGGCTAGGAGACCACCACCCACTCACCATCCACGACGTCGTGGAAGATCGGCGCGAGGTGGTCCGCTCCATCGAGCATGACGAGGTCGACGTCATAGCCGGCGGCGCTCAACTCGTCGGCTGCGTCCTCGGACTGCCACGCCGGGCAAACCGTGTCTCCGTCACCAGCGACGAGGACGACGTCGGCCTCCCTGTTCCCCCAGCGGAAGGGTGAGACCGCCTTGGAGCACGAAGCTGGCGCCCAGGGACCAGCCGACGAACGTCATCGGTTGGTCGAGGTCGCCGCCGTAGTCGTCCGCGATCGTACGAGCGAATCGGTAGGCACATTCGGCATCGCGCACCGCTCGCAGCGAGTCCTCCAGCCGGTCTCAGCCCTGCGATGCGACGCGAGCGGCGAGCTTGTCGAGGGCCATCTCCCATCCGGCAGCGCCGGGGGAGTCTGCGGGAACGCCAGCATGGGTCATCACCATCTTCGTGCGACCACCGACATGCTCGAGTTCCACGATGATCTCGGTCGTCGTCGGGTGCCCCTCGGGCATGCCCATCTCCGATGGTGACAGCACGTTGCCGTTCTCGTCTGACATGGACTCGGTGTACACGAGGCGCTTGTGCTCGACGACCTCGCGGTACTCGCCGGTGAACCACATCTGCATCGTGCCGTTCGGGGTCTCCATCTCCATGCACACGAGACGAGTTCCGCCGACGCTCACGTCCATGTCGGCGACCGGGATGGTGGCGCCGTCGGGGCCGTACCAGGCCTTGAAGTGCTCCGGGTCGGTCCACATCCGCCAGATGAGATCCGCCGGGGCATCGAGGGTGCGCTCGATCACCACTGCGTTCTGAGAACCGTTGTCGTCAGCCATTGCGTTCGCCTTACCTTTCAGGTCTTGCGTTGTTGTTTGAGTTGCTGGATGTAGTCGTCCATTCGGTCGAAGCGGGCCTCCCAAACGGGTCGATACTGCTCGGCCCAGGTGGAGATCTCTTCGAGTGGTGCGGCGTCGATCGTGCAGGGCCGGAACTGGGCCCGTTGGCCCCGCACGACGAGGCCCGCTCGCTCCAGCACCTTGATGTGCTTCGAGATGGCCGGAAGGGACAGGTCGAATGGCTCGGCCAGCTCGCTGACGTTCGCCTCGCCTTGTGCGAGCCGGGCCAGGATCGCTCGTCGCGTCGAGTTCGCCAACGCGGCGAACGTCTCGCTGAGTCGATCCTCTTCCATCGCCAGGCTCACCGACTTGCCTTCCTGTCGCCTTGCTTGTCCAAGCCTTGCTTGTCCAAGCCTTGCTTTCCCAAGCCCTTGCTTTCCCTGCCTTGCTTTCCCTGCCTTGCTTTCCCTGCCTTGCTTTCCCTGCCTTGCTTTCCCTGCCTTGCTTTCCCAAGTGGTTAATTAACTGGATTGGAAACTAAGGCCGATTGCGGCTGCTGTCAAGGGGTGACCGATCGGAATCGTTCCACGGGAGCCGCCTCTGCCCCTGCTCCGACCGATCGCCCGGATCGGCGGCCGAGGGGGCTCCGGCGCTACCGTGCCACGATGACCGGCACGGCCCCCGACCCCACGATCGCCTCGCCCGCGACCGTGGAGCGGTCCGCGTGGCTGGCGCTCGGGGTCACGACGCTGGTCTTCTTCCTCGTCGTCGTCGACATCTCCGCGGTCAACGTCGCCTTCCCGTCGATCTCGGCCGACCTGGGCGCGGCCGAGTCGACGCTCAGCTGGATCATCTCTGGCTACAACATCACCGTCGCCGCGCTGCTCCTGGTCGTGGGCCGCGTCGCCGACAGCTGGGGTCGCAAGCGCCTCTTCATGCCCGGTCTCGGCGTCTTCCTCCTGGGCTCGGTGCTCTGCGGCCTCGCCCCGAGCGTCGAGTGGCTGATCGCAGCCCGGATCGTCCAGGCCATCGGTGGGGCCGTGATCTCGCCCACGGCGCTCGCTGTCGTCCTCCCGGAGTTCCCGCCGGAGAAGCGATCAACCGCCATCGGGCTGCTGGGCGCCACGGGCGGCCTCGGTGCGGTGTTCGGTCCGGCCATCGGTTCGGTCCTGATCGACGTGTGGTCGTGGCGAGGCATCTTCTGGATCAACGTCCCGGTCTGCCTGCTCGTGCTCGCCGTCAGTCCTCGCCTGCTCAGGGAATCGAAGAACCCGAACGCGACCGGCCGGATCGACCTGTTCGGCGTGCTGATCGGGACGGCGGCTATCGCTCTCATCATGATCGCGATCGTCCAGAGCGAGAGCTGGGGTCTCGGCGACCCCCGCGTAGTCGCGTTGTTCGTCGTCGGCCTGCTCCTGATCCCGGTCTTGCTCCGCCGCTCGGCCGGGCATCCCGAGCCCCTGATCGAGCTGCCGTTGTTCCGACACCGGTCGTTCTCCAGCTCGAATGGGGCCGTTGCGTTCTACTCGCTGGCCTTCACCTCGGGCTT
>JAOTYQ010000544.1 GCA_029861725.1 Acidimicrobiia bacterium
TGGTACATGTTTGGCATCGGCTTGGCCATCGCCGCCAGCACTCGGTCGGGCATGACCGAGGGTCCTGGTGTTGCGACCATCTGGCGACCGTGGCGAAGTGACATGCTCCGGACTGTAGAGCGACCGGCGCCGACGCAGGAATCGGAGACTCGGCGATCCGGTCACATCGCGAGCCCCGAAGCTGGTGTGGGCGTTGGCGAGCTCGGTCACATCCGAGCGCAACGCTGGCAGTGGTCGGGCCGGGGGTAGTGTGCCGGCTGTGACGCTGACGGCCTTCGGCCCCGACTTTCCGTTCCCGTTCGACGACTGGATCGGCCACCCCGACGGCATCGGCTCCATCCCGGGTGAGCAGCACGGCACCGAGGTCGCCATCGTGGGCGCCGGGATCGCCGGGCTGGTCGCCGCCTATGAGCTGATGAAGATCGGTGTCCGGCCCGTCGTCTACGAGTCCGACCGCGTCGGCGGCCGGCTCCGCTCCGAGCCGTTTCCGGCCGCCCCCGAGGTGGTGGCAGAGCTGGGGGGCATGCGGTTTCCCCGATCGGGTACGGCGTTCTATCACTATGTCGATCTGTGCGGGCTCGAGACCCAGGCCTTTCCCAACCCCCTGACCCCTGCGGCCCCCACCACCGTTGTCGACCTGGAGGGCGTCTCGTACTATGCGAAGACGATCGACGACCTGCCGCCGTTGTTTCGGGAGGTGGCGGATGCCTGGGATGCGGCGCTCGAGTCGGAGGCGAGCCTCTCGGCGATCCAAGCGGCGATGTCGAAACGCGACGTCGCCGCCATCAAGGAGCTCTGGAACCCGCTCGTCGAGGCATGGGACGACCGCACGTTCTACGACTTCCTTGCGACGTCGCGCCACTTCTCCGAGCTGTCATACCGACATCGGGAAGTGTTCGGCCAGGTCGGCTTCGGCACCGGTGGATGGGACTCCGACTTCCCGAACTCGATGCTCGAGATCTTCCGGGTCGTCATGGCCGGCTTCGAGGAGGATCAGCACCTCATCGTCGGGGGGGCGGAGCAACTGCCCCGCCGGTTGTGGTTGCACCGGCCACGGTCGCCGGTTTTCTGGCCCGAGGGGACGTCGTTGGCGTCTCTGCACAACGGGGTGCACCGTCCTGCGGTCATCCGGATCACCCGAGCCGCCGACGGACGGATCGCCGTGATCGACCGATGGAACCAGCGGCGAGACTACGCGGCGGTGCTGGTGACGACCCAGAGCTGGTTGCTCACCACCAACATCGACATCGACGAGTCGATGCTGTCGCACAGGCTCTGGATGGCGCTCGATCGGACCAGGTACACGCAGTCGTCGAAGACGTTCGTGATGGTGGATCGGCCGTTCTGGCACGACAGCGACCCCGTCACCGGCAGGACCCGGATGAGCATGACGCTGACCGACCGGAACACGCGTGGCACCTACCTGATCGACAACGGTCCGGACGAGCCAGCGGTGATCCTGCTGTCCTACGCCTGGCAGAGCGACGCGATGAAGGTGCTGCCGATGTCAGCCGATCGCCGAGCGGCCCTCGCCATCGAGACGTTGGAGAAGATCTATCCCAACGCCGACCTCCGCTCCCACCTGGTCGGCGATCCGATCACGGTCTCGTGGGAGGCCGATCCCAACTTCCTCGGTGCGTTCAAGGGCGCGCTCCCCGGCCATTACCGGTACAACCGCCGGATGCACAGCCACTTCCTCCAGGCCGACCTCCCGCCCGAGCAGCGGGGCCTGTTCCTGGCCGGCGACGACGTCTCGTGGACCCCCGGATGGGCCGAGGGAGCCGTGCACACGGCGTTGAACGCTGCCTGGGGGATTCTCGCCCATCTCGGCGGCGTGACTCCCCCGGCCAACCCGGGCCCCGGCGACCGCTACCACGAGGTCGGCCCGATCGAGCTGGCCGACTAGCAGCCTCCGCCGTAGGACCAGACCTTCACGTAGTCGATCTGCATGGTGATGTTGGCGGCCACGGTGTCGCTGGTGGCGTCGAGCTGCACGGCGAGGTAGTGCGGGTTGTCGGGGATGAGGTCGGCCGCCGTCTCGTCGATCGTCTTCACGAGGCTGCCGTCGCGGTAGAGCTTGATCCAGCTCGGCGTCCACTCCATCGCCATCGTGTGCCACGACGCGGCGCTCGTGGGATGGACGGTCTGGTCCTGGTCGCCTGCGGTGCCGAACGGCTTGTGGATGAACGAGTAGAACTCGCGCCGGTCGCCGGGGGCGCCGAGTGTCTCGTAGATGTCGTTCTCGCCGTCGCGGGGGTGCACGTTCGACGACGGCAAGGTCAGGATGACGCCGCTTGTGGCCTCGGACGGATCCTGGTCGGTGCGGACCCGGAACTCGTAGCGCCCGTATTGCTGGCTGATCGCGTGCCTCATCCCACCGGACACCAGGGTGCCGTCGAGCATCTGAGCGGTGATGTTGAGCAGCCCGCCAGACACCGACAGCGCCGAGGGGCTCCGTAGCCCGAAGCCGGCGTTGCCGACGGAGTCGTACGGCTGCCACGTGCCCGTGTCGAACGCGGAGCCATTGAACTGCTCATCGAGCACCGGGTCCCAGGTGACGCCCGAGCAGGTCGTGCTCGACGTGGTCGCGTCGGTGGTGGAGGTCGTCGACGGGTCGCCGCTGGTCGAGGTGGCCTCGCTGGTCGCGGTCGTCGAGTCGTCGGCGGTGGTCGACGAGCCAGTGGTCGTCGTGGACGACCCGGCCGCGGTGGTGTCGCCGTCGCCATCGGTCGTCGCCGAACCGTCCTCGACCGTGGGATCGGTGCTGTCGTCGGACTCCCCGACCTCGGTGGACGATCCGGTTAGCCACGGCTCGTCGAGTCGTGCGTAGTCGATCACGGCGGCGACTGTCGAGCCGGCGTCGGAGGGATCGTCGGGCTGGTCGCCGAGCAAGCCTTCGAGCCGGCCGGAGGCGTCGAAACCGGACAGCGCCGCCCCCGAGGCTCGGGCCTCGGCTGCGGCCTCCGGCGTGTCGGCCGAGGTCTCGGACTCGCCGTCACCCCCGGTTGGGACCAGGAGAGCGGCGAGGACCGCGAGGCAGGCGACCATGCCGGTGGCGACGCCGATCCTCCTGTTCCGGGTTCGGTCGGCGTCGCCGGTGCTTCGTTCGGGGTCGGCGGTGCCGAGGAGCGCGGCGAGCCCGTCCGATCGCCCGGTCGGGCGGGAACGACGCCGTCGCCTCGTGGGCCTGGGGGCAGGAACGCCGGTCGCGGTCCGGGCGGGGGTCGCCGCGACCGCCCCGTCGGTGGCCGTGTCGGCGAGAACAGGACGGGACAGCGCCAGCTCGGGCACGATCGGATCGTTCGCCGTCGGGGCCGGTTCGGCGCTGGCTTCGCCGTCGGTGCCGTCGGCCGACGGCGGATCATCGAGCGAGCCGAGGCCCCGGGTGCCGTCGGCGAAGAGGAGATCGTCGAGCGGGGGAAGATCGGAGGACGAGAACAGCAGGTCCCGCCCGCCGCCCGCGTGCGTGTGCAGATCTGATCCCATACCGTCGATGGCCTTCGAGAGCCCTCTCGAGTTCCGCCCCAGAACGAGACCGAGCATAGAGCATGTTGTTGCAGGGGGGAGGGTGCCGCCGATGTTTTTCAATTGTCCGGCCAAAAACAGTTAGACTTTCTAAGTGATGGCTCGTGCTCGATCCGGAGGCCTCTCGGCCGCGTTCTCCTCGTTCCGGGCGCCTGGGTACGCAGCCCTGTGGTGGGCCGGGCTGTTCTCGTTCCTGTCGGTCCAGATGCAGTTCCTCCTCCGAGGCATCCTCGCCTGGGACCTGACCGAGCGGGAGAGCGCTCTCGGTCTCACCTATCTCTGCTTCGGCGTCGCGATGCTGATCGCCACCCCCCTCGGTGGGGTCGCAACCGACCGGCTGCCCAAACGACGGGTCCTTATCATCAGCCAGGCCGTGATCGTGAGCGCGGCGACGATGATGGGCATCGTCGTCAGCACCGGGACGGTCCGCTTCTGGATGCTGCTGGTGGCGGCCGTGGCCCAGGGCGGCGCCTTCGGCTTCTTTGGACCCGCCCGGGTTGCGATCTCGGCCGACATCGTCGGCCGCCAGCACCTCGGCAACGCCATCACGCTGTCGTTGCTCAGTATGAACGGCACCCGGGTGTTCGCTCCATCGGTGGCCGGAGTGCTCGCCGGCGTCTCGACGATCGGGATCGGTGGTGCCTACCTCATCTCGGCCGTCTGCTCGGCGGTCAGCTTCGTCTTCCTGCTCCGGCTGCCTCGCGAG
>JAOTYQ010000545.1 GCA_029861725.1 Acidimicrobiia bacterium
CCGACGCCCGGGCATCGAGGGCGCCCCGGAAGATACCGGGGAAGGCCAGCACGTTGTTGATCTGGTTCGGGTAGTCGCTCCGACCCGTGGCCATCACCGCCACGAGACCGTCGACGGCCGCCGGGAGGATCTCGGGATCCGGGTTGGCCAATGCGAACACGATGGGATCGGGGGCCATCGACCGCACGTCGTCGGCCGTGATCAGTCCGGGGCCGCTGACGCCGACGAACACGTCGGCCCCCGCCAACACGTCGCCGACCGAGCCCGAGCGGTTCTCCCGGTTGGTGTTGTCGGCCAGCCACTGCTTGATCGGGTTGAGGTCGTCGCGGCCCCGGTGCAGAGCGCCGTTGCGGTCGGTCCCGATGACATCGCCGACACCGCACTGCAACAGGATCTTGGTGATCGCCACCCCGGCCGCGCCGACCCCGGCGATGACGACCCGCAGGTCGGCGAGGTCCTTGCCGACCAGCTTGAGCGCATTCTGGAGACCGGCGAGGGCGACCACTGCGGTGCCGTGCTGATCGTCGTGGAACACCGGGATGTCGACCCGCTTCTTCAGCTCCTCCTCCACCAGGAACGCCCCCGGCGCCGCGATGTCCTCCAGGTTGATGCCGCCGAAGGTGGGGGCGATGCGCACCACGGTCTCGACGATCTCCTCCGGGGTGTCGACGTCGAGGCAGATCGGGAACGCATCGACCTCCCCGAACTCCTTGAACAGCAGGGCCTTGCCCTCCATGACCGGCATCGCCCCTTTGGGCCCGATGTCGCCGAGGCCGAGCACCGCGGTGCCATCGCTGACGATGGCGACGGTGTTCTTGCGGATCGTGTGGGTGTCGGCCAGCGACTCGTCGGCCACTATCGCCCGGCACACCCGCGCCACACCCGGGGTGTAGGCCATCGAGAGATCGTCCTGATCACCCACGGGGAAGAGGGGGAGCACCTCGATCTTGCCGCCCTCGTGCATGCGGAACGTGCGATCCCAGGAGTCGATCAGCGTCACATCGTCGATGTGGGCCACGAGGTCGATGATCTGCTGCTGGTGGGCCCCGTCGACGCAGTTCACCACGATGTCCCGCTCGAGCGTCGGCCCCTTGGCCACGAAGCCCTCGATGGCGAAGATGTTCCCGCCCGCCTCGCCGATCGCCGAGGCGAAGCGGCCGAGGACGCCGGGCACATTGTCGAGCCGGACGCGGAGGTTCACCGAATACTGGGCAGCTGGTAGAGCGCTCATAGGGCGACAAAGGTACTGGGACCCGGTGGCCGATCATCGCTCGGTCGGGTCGACCATCGGCGAACCCGTTCGGTTACATGCGATCGAGCAGTTCCTGCTTCTTCTGCTGGAACTCGCGGTCGGTGAGGACACCCTGCTGATGGAGCTCGGCCAGCTTCTGGATCTGCTCGGGGATCGACGACCCGGTGGACGGTGGGCCGAGGTTGCGACCGACGCGGTCGTACTTGCGGTTCTCGTTGTTCTCCATCTGCCGGTAGATCTCGTTCTGCACGTTCAGTGGCTTCCGGATGTTGTTGACCATCTGGGCGCCCTGCTCGCCGGCCGACTCGATCACCAGATCACCGGCGCCGATGACCCGCTCGAACAGGGTCTGCCGGAAGAAGACGGTGTTGACCCGCTCGAGCGGGATCTCGATCCCCTGCCGGTTCAACACCCCGCTCCGGTTGATGAGCCGGTCGGTGGTTATGACGAAGTTCGTGTTGGCCCAGATCAGGTAGCGCACGAGGAACCAACCGAGCACGACCAAGATCGCCCCGGCCGCGAACAGCTGCCCCTCCTCGGGGAGGGAGAACACCAAGCTCAGCAATCCGAGCGCGATCACGATGAGGAGCGCCACTACCTGAGGCATGAAGTACCACCAGTGGGGCCGGAGGTCGAGCACGACCTGCTCGGTGGCGTTGAGGTTCTCGCTCGGAAACGGCACGATTCGATCGTAGCCAGATCGGCTCGAACCGGGCGATCGGTCGGCGTGACCTTCTCGCTGCTTGGGGTGGGAGCGCCATGCGGACCGGATCGGGCTATCGTCGTTCGGGATGAAACGGGCGATGTCTGCGGCCATCGTGGTCGTCGTGGGGGTCGTGCTGGCGGCGTCGTGTGGGTCGCGGATCGCGGGAACCGCCAGGCTCGGTCATGCGCCTGCCCGCATCCTGTGGTCGGAGCCCCTGGCAGCGACGCCCCCTGCCCTCGAGACCGCTGAGGCGTGGACGTTCACCCCGGTGCTGGCGCCAACCCAGCCGGCGCCCGAACCGCTCGGCACCGTCGTCGCTCACGGGCTGGCGGCGCAGATCACGGCGTACGTCGCTCCCGACCCCGACTCGGCGGTCATCGAGACGTTCGCCCACCCGACCGAGCGCGGCGGGCCGCAAGTGTTCCAGGGACTCGGCGAACCGGTCGACGGCTGGCTCGAGGTCCGTCTCCCGGTCCGCCCGAACGGCACGACCGGTTGGATTCGAGTCGACGACGTCGACCTGACCCGAAATCCGTACCGGATCGAGCTCGACGTGAGCGACTACGAGTTGCGGGTGTTCCGGCACGACGACGAGGTCGTCCGGACCACGGTCTCGATCGGCACCGGCGACACGCCGACCCCGATCGGCCAGTTCTACCTGATCGAGCTCCTGCGGCCGTCCGACCCGGACGGGCTCTACGGACCGTTCGCCTACGGGCTCTCGGGCTTCAGCACTGCGTTGACGTCATTCAACGGCGGACCGGGAATCATCGGGATCCATGGGACCAATGAACCCGAGCTGCTCGGGAGCGACGTGAGTCATGGTTGTGTCCGGGTCGGCAATGACGTGATCAGCGATCTGGCCGAGTTCCTGCCTCTCGGGACGCCGGTCACCATCCGACGCTGAGCGCCGGATGGTGACCGACCTCGGTTGATGCTCGCCCTGGTGGTCCGACGTCAGCCGGTGTAGGGCGGATCATCGTCGACGGCGTCGGCGGCCGGCGTCTCCTCGTCGTCGGCGATCACGACCGCGTTCTCCACGGTCATCGCACCCATCCCGTCCACCTCGCCGACGGCGGCCAGGGCCGCCTCGACGTCGGCCTCGGACTCGACGTCGCCGACGAGCCGGAGCGTCTCACCCTCGACCTCGACGCTGAGGTTCTCGAAGCCGGCATCGCTCAGGGCAGCGGCGGCCAGTGCCTGGAGCTCAGCCGCAGCGTCGCTGTCTCCGTCGGCGTCCGAGCTCTCGGCGTCGCTATCGGTCCCGGCGTCTGAGCTCTCGGCGTCGCTATCGGTCCCGGCACCCGAGCTCTCGGCGTCGCTATCGGTCCCGGCGTCTGAGCTCTCGGCGTCGCTGTCGGTCCCGGCGTCGGCATCGCTGGTCGTCGACGACTCGGTCGTCGGCGATGCGGCCTCCTCGCCGTCGGCGTCTGAGCTATCGGCATCGCCGCCGGCGTCGCTGTCGGTCCCGGCGTCGGCGTCGCCCTCGGTCTCGCCACCGGCGCTGGTGTCGCCGTCGGCGGCGCCGTCGCTGCTCGCGCCATCTCCGTCGGCCGCCTCGTCCTCGGTAGCGGCGCCCTCGCCACCGGTTCCGACCTCGTCGCCGTCGTCGCCACCGCACTGCGACAGGAGCAGGCCGAGCACGACGAGCACCCCCAAGATCCCGAGGCCCCACCACAGCAAGCGACCGTACCCCGATCCATCCCCTCCGGAGCCGAGGGCCGCCCGTCCGGCCGCTGCGGCCCGCTCGGCTCCGGCCGCGGTGGCGCCAGCAACCCTCCGAGTCGATCCCGCCGCCAGCTCGGTGGTGTCTCGCGCCTGGTCGGCGGCGTTCCGGGCCCGTGCACCGGTGCCGGCCAGAGCCGCTCCACCGGCAGCAGCGGTCTCGGCCCGGTCGTCGCCCTCATCGACGTCGGCGTCGGTGTTGTCGACCTGGCGACTGCGGAACACCTGGGCCGGCTCGCCCGCGTCGTCGGCCGGGGCAGCGGCCGCTGCGGTGTCGAGATCGGCCGCGTCGAGATCGGCCGGGTCGAGGTCGGCGGACTCGACATCGTCTCCGTCCTCACCGTCGCCGAGCGCCCGTCCGCCCACGGCCGCCGCCCCAGCAGCGGCCGCTGCTCCGGCGGCAGCGGCGGCACCGCCGAGACGCACGGTGCTGTCGTCCTCGTCGTCATCATCGCCCTGACCCGCCGCGGCGGCACCGCCGAGACGCACGGTGCTGTCGTCCTCGTCATCATCATCGCCCTGACCCGCCGCGG
>JAOTYQ010000546.1 GCA_029861725.1 Acidimicrobiia bacterium
GAGGCGCTCGATGGCGTCGTTGAGCTCGATGTCGACGCCGAGATCGTAGGAGTTGAGCTTCAGCTCGTAGTCGTCGCGTAGCCCGCCTTCAGGATCGATCTCCAGCCGGAGCGTTGCCAGCGGCGGGGACAGCTCGAGCTTCCAGTGCCGGTAGCGCCCAGGATCGGTGTCGAAGCTGATCGGTGCGTCGGCCGCCGGCTGATCCGCCATGCTGTGTCCCCCTGTGGGCTGTTCGTCGTAGAGCGTCCGATGGGCGATGATGAGAATATTCTACAGTTGACGTGTGAAGCGTGGACCTATCGTAGACTATTGCTGGATTCCTGACAAGAGAGCGCACCCCGGTCCCCACCCGACGCCTACCGATCATGTCGGGCTTCGAGGCGCTTGTAGTGAACCGTCGCTTCGGTCGACCAGGTGACCCGGGCGTCGTCGAAGAGATGGCGAGCGACGTTGCCGGCCCAGCCTGGTGGCAGCAGCTCGGCCGGCAGCTCGGGATCGGAGAACGGGAAGTGACGCCACGCATGGACGAGGCGGATCATCTCGCAGAACGACGTTTCGGGCCCGACGGGTTCGACGGCACCGAAGGTGGCGACGAACTGCTCATACGACGAGCCGAGCGCATCGAGATCCCAGGAGCGCCCGAGCAGCTCACCATCGGGGGTCACCATGCCGGTCTCGGCTCTCAACACGATCGCCATGTCGACCAGGCGGAGTCGCTCGAGCACCTCGTTTGCCGTCTGTTCCGCGGAGAGGTGGGGGGAGACGGCGATCGTCGACGACAGGAACCCGAAGCCGGCAAAGGCCAGCTGGGTCTGGAAGCGGCGCCTCTTCTCGCGCTGCGATTCCGGAATCGAGCACACGACGACCAGCCATCGGCCGTCCCACGGCTCGGTCCGCCGGCCGAACTGGTAGATCCGCTCGGCGCCGTCCCGGAGCAGTCGATCCCCGTCGTCGGTGAGACGCCAGCGGGTCTTCCGGCCATGCTTCTCCGGAGCGATGACGCCGTCGTCACGCAGCCGGGCGATGGCTTGCCGGGCGTTGCGATCGCTGTACCCCAATGCTGCCAGTCCATCGACCAGCGTCCCCGTCCACACCTCGCCGCCGTTCGGGAGCACGAACTCGCCGAGCATCGTCAGCAGGACGGATTTGGCGCTCTCGGTTGGCCGGGGGCGGGGCGTCGAAGCTGTTTGGGTCATCGGTGTGGGTGCTCCTGGACGCGCTCGTCATGACTCTACATCGAGTGATCGATCCGACGAGGGGTTGTCTTGCATCGACCCAACGGGACGGTCCGTCCCCAACGAGTCCACCTCAGCCCAGCGGCCCGGCTAAAGTTCGCGTGGAATGGTGAGCCGGTACGTCGACCTCCTCAGCGAAACCGACCTCAACGTCTTGGCCCGAGTCAGCGGACAAGGACCCGCCGACAACGCAGCTGGGTGGTTCCGTTCCGACCCGATGCGGATCGCCGTCGCCCTCGACGACCGGGCGACCTATGCCGGCCTGTTCGAGACCGATGCCGCCGATCCGCTCGAGACGGTGTCGCCGTTGCTGGTCTTCGCCGTCGTGATCCACCGCGGCGCAACCGAGATCGGTTACCACATCCACGTACCGGAGCGGCACGGCAGCCGGCTCGTCATCCCCGTGTTCGACGGCGAGCGCCTCGCCCGCTTCGTGGCTGCACCCGCCACCCGTCTCTTCCTCATCGAGCTGCTCGGCTCGTACACCCGGGTCCTGAGTGGGCCCCGCTGGGAGCAGAGCCGCGGTCGATGGCGACGTCGCCGGTTCAGCGAGATGAACCCCGCTCAGCTCGCCCAGCTGGCCGCCAGTCTCCCCTGGGAGGAACGGACGGGTGCGTACAGGCGTCTGGGCGACCTCGCCCTGTTCCTCAATGGCGTCTTCCCCGACCACGCCGCCCGCCAGACGCTCAGCCCGATCGATCTCGACCGCATCCTGCACTCCCTTCCCGACCATGGCCAGGGCCAGCCCCTTCGGCTTCTGCAGGCCGACCGAGCCGATGCGACCGGTCCCGTGCTGGCTGCGCTGGGCCCGCTGTGGTACCGATTCGCAGCGAAGCTCGTGCCGGTGCCGTCGATGAGCGAGCAGCTGACCGATCTCTCCGAGCACTTCGACCAGGCCCGGCGGTTCCTCACCTTCGTCACCGACCGCTACCTCTGGAACCGTCGAGATCGGCTGTTCCCGGCTTCCTGACCGGAGCATCGGCGGACACGGTCGCCTCGCCGTCTCGACTGGTACCTCTTACGCCGTATCTTATAACCCCACCTCTTACGCCGTACCTTATACCCCCACAGGGTATACTTCGTGAGTATCGCACTGACCCGACGTTGGAGGTTCGGCCATGGGTGTCGCAGAGGTGCTCGTACTCGGTGGGAGCATCGCCGTTTCCGTGTTCCTGTGGTGGTTCTTCTTCGGCCCGAAGCAGGCACGGAGGGCCGACGTCAGCGCTGGGGTGCAGGAGGTGACCGTCACCGTCAAGGGCGGCTACTCCCCCGACCTCATCCACGTCACCGAGGGACTCCCCCTCCGACTCACGTTCGACCGGCAGGAAGCGGGTGACTGCACCTCGCGGGTCGTGTTCCCTGCGCTCGGTGCGTCGAAGACGCTGCCCGCGTTCGGGACCGCGACTCTGGAGTTCGTGCCCGACCAGGTTGGCGAGTTCGACTTCGCCTGCGGGATGAACATGATCCACGGCAAGCTCGTCGTCGAACCGGCGAACGGACGAGAACCGAGCCCCCGCCAGAGCGAGGAGCCTGCGGTGGCCCAGGCCGTCGGACTCGGTCCCGCCACCGACGCCACCGTCGCCACCGACCGAGCCGAGTTCCGGGTGGCGGGGATGTCGTGCGCGTCGTGCGTGGTGAACATCGAGTCGGTCCTCGGCGAGCTTCCCGGCGTGGATCGGGTCGACGTCAGCTTCGGGACCGAGCGGGCCACGGTCGATTTCGACCCGACCCGGATCACCCCGACCGACCTGCAGGCAGCCGTGGCCGACGCCGGGTACCGGCTCGTGGCCCGCCCAGCCCCCGGCTCGGCCCGCACCGAGGACAGCGAGGCAGCGGAACGCCAGGCCGAGATCCGCGACCTCTCCCGCCGGGTGCTGCTCGGTGCCATCCTCTCGGCGCCGGTCGTGATCGCAGTGATGGCCGTCGACTTGTTCGGCGCCACCTGGGTGCCAGACTTCCTGCTGAACCGCTGGCTCCAGCTCGTCCTGATCGCCCCGGTCATGTTCTACAGCGGGTGGCCGATCCATCGAACCGGCTGGCTGACCATGCGCCACCGCACCGCCGACATGAACAGCCTGATCACGATCGGCACCATCGCCGCCTTCGGTTACAGCCTGCTCGTCACCCTCGCCCCGTCGCTCGTCCCCGAAGACGTTCGCGAGGTCTACTACGAAGCCGTCGGCGTCATCATCACCCTGATCCTGCTCGGCCGCCTGCTCGAGGTCCGGGCCAAGGCCGGCACCGGCGAAGCGATCCGCAAGCTCATCGGCCTCCAAGCCAAGACCGCGACCCTGATCCGCGACGGTGCCGAGGTCGAGGTACCGGTCGACGACGTCGTCCCCGGTGACATCGTGCTGGTGCGCCCCGGGGAGAAGGTCCCCGTGGACGGTCTCATCGTCGACGGCCGATCGACCCTCGACGAGTCGATGGTGACCGGCGAGTCGATCCCGGTCACGAAGGAGACCGGCGACGTCGTCATCGGCGCCACCATCAACCAGACCGGAGCCTTTCGGTTCGAGGCCACCAAGGTCGGAGCCGACACGATGCTGTCGCAGATCATCAAGCTCGTCGAGGACGCTCAGGGCTCGAAGGCGCCGATCCAGCGGTTGGCCGACCTCGTGGCGTCGTACTTCGTCCCCGCGGTCATGTTCATCGCCATCGTCACGTTCGCCACCTGGTTCATCGTCGGCCCCGAACCGGCCCTGACCCTGTCACTGGTCGCAGCGGTCGCTGTGCTGATCATCGCTTGCCCCTGCGCTCTCGGCCTGGCCACCCCGCTGTCGATCATGGTCTCCACCGGCAAGGGAGCCGAGCACGGCATCCTGATCCGCTCGGCCGAAGCATTGGAGACCGCCCAGCGCATCGACACCATCGTGCTGGACAAGACCGGCACCATCACTCAGGGCGAGCCGGCGCTGACCGACGTCGTCCCGGACGAAGGGCTCGACGAGACCGAACTGCTGCGGCTCGTCGCCTCAG
>JAOTYQ010000547.1 GCA_029861725.1 Acidimicrobiia bacterium
GTCGTCGACCACCGACTGGTACAGCGACACCTGCTCGCGGGTGAGTGGGCAGCGGTCGACCGTCTCGATCTTGTCTGGGAGGTCGGTGATGATCGACGGGTCTGACTTGAGCCGCCGGAGGATGAACGGCGTCGTCACCCGAGCCAGCCCGGCCGCGGCCTGGTCGTCCAGGTCGGCTTCGATCGGGCGGGCGAAGCGCTCCCGGAACGAGGCCGCCGAGCCGAGGAGCCCGGGATTGAGGAACTGCATGATCGACCACAGCTCGGCCAATCGGTTCTCCACCGGCGTGCCGGTGAGCGCCACCCGTCGGTCGGCGACCAAGGCCCTGGCCGCTTGCGCTCCCTTGGTAGCCGAGTTCTTGATCTGCTGGGCCTCGTCGAGCACCACGCGCCCCCACCGCACCGCCTCCAGCAGCTCCCGATCGCGATGCAATAGCCCGTAAGTGGTGAGGGTCACGTGGGAGCTCGTCGCCTGATCCACGAACTCTTTGGCATCGTGGCGACACCGTTCGGGTCCGTGGTGGAGCTGTACCGACAGCTCGGGGGCGAACCGCTCGATCTCCCGCTGCCAGTTGCCGAGCACCGATACCGGGCACACGACCAGGGTCGGCCCCGCCGCGGGGTCGGCGAGCATCGTGGCGATGAGCTGCGCCGTCTTCCCGAGGCCCATGTCGTCGGCCAGGCAGCCACCGAGGCCCAGACGGCCGAGGAAGGCCAGCCACCCGACGCCCCGCTGCTGGTAGGGCCGCAGCTCGCCGGCGAACCCGGGCGGTCCCACCACCGGCTCGACCCGGTGCGTCACGGCCTCGTCGAGTAGCTGGCCGAGCCAGCCCGTTGCCTCCACGCCGACCACGTCGACCTCGTCGATGTCGAGGTCCGACAACCCCAGCCCGGCCCGGACGAGCTCGCCGGCCGTGGCCTTCGCCTCGCGCCCGACCCGCTCCAGCAGCGCCTCGACCTGCTGTGGGTCGACCTCGATCCACTGACCTCGGAAGCGCACGAGGTGGTGTTTGGCCAGCGCCGCTCGGGCCAGCTCCTCCAGGTCGTCACGGCTCAGCTCCTCGTCGCCGAGGGCAGCCGCCCACGAGAAGCTGACGAGCTCGGCCAACCCAAATCCTGCCGCGGTCACCGGGGTCTCCGACGCCGAGCGCGACGTCGCCTTGGCCTTGAGACCGAGCTGCGACCCCGCCTGCCACCACTTCGGCAACCACACCGCCACTCCGATGTCGGCCAGCGGGCCGAGCCGGTGGCGCACGAACTCGACCACCCCGGCCCGATCCAGCGTCATCAGCGATGGCACCGCCTGCTCGCCGAGTGGCCGCAGCTCCGGCGCCAGCCGAACAGCCTTGCCCAGCGCCGCCAGCGCGTCCTCCAGCGCTGCCGAGCCGAACACCGCGGAACCGGCGAACACCTCACCGATCGGCGCCACGATCGCCGTATCGAGATGGTCCTGGACGAGCACCTCTAGCGCCCACTCGTCGTCGTCCTCATCGGGCAACGGCTCGATCACTCGCAGGCGCACCCGCACAGACCCGGGAATCGCCGCCCCCGACCCCACCCAGGCCTCCACGTCGGCCACCAGCGCCCGCACCCGGTCGTCGGGCAGCGAAGGCGACAGCCACGGATCGTCCGAGCACAACGACCGAACCCACGCCTCGGGCACCGTGCGTCGCCCGGGCCGAGGGGGCAGGAACGCGACATCATCGTCGGCCAGCCTGGACCGCACGAGCCGGTCGGTGGCCTCGGCCAAACCGGCAGCGAGGTCCCGCTGCGTCTCCTCGGACCCGTCGACCAGCAGCCGTGCCACCCTGGCCCGGTCCGATGCGGCCGGCAGTGGCCACCACCACGACCGCGCCCGGCCATCGTCCTCGATCGACGCTCCCGGCACCACCCTCCCGGTATCGACGAGGAAGGCCGCTAGCTCCTCAACGGCCGGAGCCGCCATCGCGTCGGTCACGGGCTCGCAGCATAGTTCGGTGGCGATGGAAGCCGGACGCCACGGACGGGTAGTTGCAGAACGCTGCATTTCGCTGCAGATTGGCATCATGGCTTCGGTCACGATACGGGACGTTCCCGACGAAACGCGCGACGAGTTGGCGGCCCGAGCAGCGGCCACAGGCCGGTCGCTCCAGGAGTACCTCCGGGCACAGCTCATCACCTTGGCCGGCCGGCCCGACGTGGACGTGCTGTTGGCGCAGATCGCCGAGCGGAAGGCCCGTACCGGCTCCGAGTTGCCGGCCGACAAGATCCTTCGTCATCGCGACGCCGATCGGCGGTGAGCGGCGATCAGCCCAACGAGCCAGATGGGCTGATCGTGGTCGACTCCTCGACCGTGGTTGCGGCTCTGGTCGATTCCGGTTCGTCGGGTCGATGGGCCGAAGGGATACTTGGGTCAGCACCGTTGGCGGCGCCTCATCTGCTAGGAGTCGAGGTGGCCGACGTCTTGCGTCGGGCGGTGACTACCGGAGATATCACGAGCGATGTTGCATCGCTGGCGCTGCGGGATCTGGTGCAGCTCGGCCCTCAGTACTTTCCGTTCGAATTCGTGGCCGACAGGGTCTGGGCGTTGCGGCACAACGTGACGGCCTACGACGCGTGGTATGTAGCGTTGGCCGAGTGGCTCGACGCCCCGCTGGCGACCCTGGACCTGCGGCTGGCTGGAGCCATCGGGCCGACCTGCCGCTTCATCGTCCCCTCCTGAGCCGCTACCGGCAGGCTCGCCGGCCGAGATTCATGTGCCGTGCGACGGTCGTCGACCGTCGCACTCAGCGGCGGGCATCATGAAGGCGGTTCAAAGGCCAGCCCTGCCCTTGACGGGGCCTCCTCGGGGATGCCCACACGAGACGCGAGAGGTGCATTCACGTGGTTCGAGTCCCGATCCACTGCGGCTATCATCGCGGCCAGGGGCCGACGGAGCCAGAGGATTGGGTTCCGGGCGGACTGGGTGGGGCACCGGCGATGTATGCACAACGTCGACCTCCTGGAAGGGCGAGGCGCCGTCATCTCCAGTGGTCGACCGCAACGGTTCCGGGCCAGCGGACACGACGGAGGAGGAGCGCCAAGGTGACTCATCGCGAGACCACGGTCGGCGTGTTGGGTGCCGGACTCAGTGGCGTCGCCATGGGCATGCAGCTGCGCCGGGCCGGCATCGACGACTTCGTCATCTACGAGCGCCAGCCCGACGTCGGCGGCACCTGGTACCGGAACACGTATCCGGGGCTGCACTGCGACGTCCCCTCGCATCTGTACAGCTACTCGTTCGAGCCGAATCCTGACTGGTCGATGGTGTTCTCCGGTCAGGGGGAGATCCAGGCCTACATTCGGGCTTGCGCCGAGAAGTACGACCTGATCCAACAGACCCGGTTCGCCACCACGGTCGACGCGGCGCGATACGACGCCGACCGGGGAGCCTGGCACGTCGAGATCTCCGGTGGTGACACCTCGCAGCACCGTGTGCTGGTGTCGGCCACCGGAGGGCTCACCGGCCCACGGTTCCCCCGCATCGAGGGACTACGTGACTTCGGCGGCCCCCTGTGGCACTCGGGTGCCTGGCGAGACGACGTCGATCTGACCGGCACGCACGTAGCTGTCGTCGGCAGCGCCGCCAGCGCCGTCCAGGTCGTTCCCGCAGTCGCCGATCGGGCTGCTCGCGTGACGGTGTTCTCCCGCACACCCAACTGGGTGATGCCGCGGTACAACCGCCACTACACCCCGGACGAGCAGGACAGGTTCCGCACCGACGAACGGGCGGTGCAGGCGGTGCGACGACAGCAGTACCGGATGTCCTTGCTCTGGTACCAGGCGTTCCAGAAGAAGCCTTCGGCCATCGAGAAGCTGCGCCGGGCTGGTCTGAGCAACATGCGGAAGTCGATCGACGATCCGGCGCTGATCGAGGCGCTCACCCCCGACTACGAGCCGGGCTGCAAGCGCATCCTCGTGTCCGACGACTACTACCCGGCGCTGGCCAAGGATCACGTACAGCTCGTGCCCCAAGGGGTGAGCGCCCTGACACCGGACTCGGTGGTCGCGGTCGACGGCTCGACGACGAAGGTGGATGTCGTCATCTTCTGCACCGGGTACCGGCTCGGTGGGCGCGATGACGGGAGCCCAGCCGTCGAGGTCTACGGGCGCGACGGGCGCAGGTTGGCCGAGGTGATGGCCGAGCGAGCAGCCGCCTACCGTGGCATCGCCATCCCCGGCTTCCCCAACTAC
>JAOTYQ010000548.1 GCA_029861725.1 Acidimicrobiia bacterium
CCCGGGCCTTGCTCCCAGCGGCGATGACGTGAGCATCGGCTCGCCCGAGGGCGTCGCCTGGATCGAGGCCCTCGTGCTCGTCAGCATCGGTGGGAGCGCGCTGGCCGCGGTCGTCCTCGTCGGGGCAGGGGTGACCTGGCTGGTCCGGCGCCGGCGCCAGGAACCCGTCGAGCCGACGGGTTGGGCCGGCTACGTCGCCTACTCGCTCGCCCTGTTCGTCGCCGTGTCCACCGTGGCGCTTCCTTTCCTGTTGACCGATGTCCACGACGAGTACGCGAGCACGACCGATCTCGGATTCTCGATGGGACCTCGACGCGACATCGTCGCCGCCACCCTGCTCGCCTGGCTCACCCCACTGGCCAGCCTTGCCGTCGTGGCACTGGCGGGGATCACACTGGGGGCGTGGATCACCGGCCGGTGGCGGCTCACCTCGCGGGTCTTCGCCTCTCTGCTCGTGCTGACGTCGCTGCCGATCGTTCTGCTCGGCGTGCGGTGGGACCTCCACACCATGCTGCTCTAGCTGCAGTGCGCTGCCCTGCCAGCAAGCTGCCTCACTCCGATGCCGCCGCAGCCATCCGTTCGGCGACGATGTCGAGGATCTCCGGGGTGCCCTCCCACGGTGCGTCGGGACTGAGCACGCCGACACGGGACACGATCCGCCCGAGTTGGATGAAGTACTGGTCGTTGATGACGACCAGCTCTTGATCGGGGGCGACGAGCGTGTTGGTCAGCTCGAGGTTGGTGAGACGTGGCTCGCCGACAAGGTCTTCGAATACCTGGAGGCTGAAGCTCACCTCTTCGAACGGCGCCAGCTCGCCGGCGTCGAGGGCGGCTTGGGCTGCTTCTTCGGCGCCCTGGACCACGCAGTCGACCGTTGCTTGCTCGGCCCAGACGAGCACGATGTCGGTCGCAGCCTGGCTGTCGGCGTAGAACCGAACGCTGTGGTCGACCGTGAGGTCACCCATCGAGAACTCGGACGAATCGGCCTCGACCAGGAACCCGTCGGCGTCGACGAACTCGCAGCCCTCGATGGTCGAGTAGTCGACCTGTGACTCCGTCGAGGGTGCCTCGGTCCACCCAGCGCCCAGATCACCGGCCTCGAGGAGCACCGACTGGGCAAGCTCTTCCAGAGACACCTCGGCGGTCGTCGTGTCCGTCGCCGGCGCCTCCGTCGTCGTCGACGCCGCCCCCTCGTCGCTCGGTCCGAAGGTGAACTCGAACTCGCCGGTTGCGATGTCGATCACGGTAAGCGTTGCCGTCTGCGCCGGTGCGTTCTGCGGGCTGACGTCGCAGGTCAGCTGCTGGTCGACGAGGACGATCACGTCTCCCCCACAGTCGACCCCGTCGGGGGTGAGACCGGCGTCGGGGTTCTGTGCATTCAGCGTCTCGTAGAACCGTTGCTCGATTTCGGGGCCGGACACCAGGTTGGTCGCCTCGACGTTGATGTGGTCTTCCCGATCAACGACACCCGCGAACTCGATCGTCAGACCGTCCGGCGTGGTGGCTGTGCAGCTGAACGTGACGCCCACCTCCGGGTCCTCGACTGCGGGGCAGCTCGGGGTCAACTCCCCCAGCCCGATCTGCTCGGCCAGCTCACCGGCGATGAGCTCCTCCGCCGCCTCCTCGACCGACTGGCCGCCGATGCTGAAGCTCGCCGATCCCGAGCAGGCCGCTGCGACGAGCGCCATGCACAACAGCGCGACGAGCGCTGGTCCTCTCCTACTCACTGATCTCGCCCGTTCCCTCTCTCACTGCCAACGCTCGACCTACCCACGGGCCCACCGCGCTGGTTCTCGGATCGTAGCTCACCCACCTGCGGCGGGCGGCCAGGACGAAGGGCCCTTCAGCATCTGGCCGATCACGAGGCCCGGCCTCCGTTGGTGGACGAACGCCTCTGCCGGCCGAGGATCGCAGCCCGTTCACTAGATGGATGAGGTTCGTGCTGGTGGCCGTCGTAGCCGTATCGGCGGTCGTCGTCGGTGCCGGGTGCGGCTCGTCGGGAGACGACGGCGAGAGAACGGCACCGGCCGAGCTGGTCGATAGTGGTTCCTGGTACGTGCGTGAGCGCTGGCCCCATGATGGGAAGCCGGTCGAGAGCGAGACGTTCGTCGTCTACAGCGACGCAGCGAGCGTCGAGGCCCGTCGGGAGGTCACCGCAGTCGCCGAGGACGTGTGGGCGGAGCTGCTCGACGAGGCATCGATCGATCCCGCCACGCTCCACAACCCGGAAGGCCAGGACAAGCTCCACATCTACGCCTACCGGGGCTACGACCCCCGGGACTGGGACGCCCGGGCCTACTACGGGGGCGTCATCATGTGGTCCCCCGACCACGAGCACCGATCTGCCGCCGTTCGCTTCGCCCCAGTGCTCCGACACGAGCTCGTTCACGCCCTCCAATGGCTGATCGCCGGGCCCGACCCCAATCCTGTCGACACGTGGTTCCTCGAGGGCCTCCCTGAGGCCGTCACCGGTGGGACCAGCGGCGGCGCCATCCGCGGCCGCGACCAACTCGACGATCTGACCACCGAGTACGGGACCGTCAACCCGATCTCGGTCAAGACCTACGACCAGATCACCAGCCCCGAGAGTGGCGAGCGCTTCAGCTACCCGATGTTCCAACTCGCGGTCGAGTACCTGATGGACGACGACGGCTACGGCCGGTCGCCTGAAGACGCGTGGGGCTTGCTGGTCGACGTGGCCGAGGGAGCCACGTTCGATGCGGCCTTCGAGGATCGGATGGGCACGAGCCTCGACGAGTACGAGCGCGACTTCTTCGGCCTTATGGACGACTACCTCCCGCCGTATCGCAATCCGGTGTTCAGCCCCGCCGGTTTCGCCGTCGTCTCGGCTGTGGTGGTCGCCTTCGTGATCGGCGCACCGACCATCGGGTACCGCCGCTGGCGACGGGCTACGCCAACCGGCCAGGCCGATGATCCGGGACCTGGTCGGACGGCTCGGATCGGGTTCTACGGCGAGATGACGCTGGCCGGTGCGATCGTCATCGCGTTCTTCCTCGGTGTGCTGTTCGTGGCCGGCACGACGCCCGAGCTGAACAACACGCTCTATGCCACGGCCAGGACCCGGATCTACTGGTTCCTGGTCGTCTATCTCCTGGCGTCGGTCGGCCTCGTCCTCTGGGCCGTGAACCGGTGGGTCCACCGCGCACGGTCGGCGCTCCTGGTCGCACCCCTCGTCATCGCTGCCACCGGCGCCACCATGCTCATCATCATCGCGGCCAGCGGCATAAGCTAGCGCCTCCTGGTCAGGGCTGTTGGCCGACGGCGGTTCTGACGGTGGTGACGAACTCGTCGACCGGGACTCGGTGCACCTTGGCGGCCCGCTCGACGGTGAGCGCCTTCGTCAGGTACTTGCGGACGCTGAAACCGCCGACCCGCTTGACGCCGAAGGTCTCCATGACCTCGGCGATGTCGCCATACTCCCGCAGGATGTCCGACACCTTGGTGTTCTTCGTGATCTCCAGGGCCGGGGCACTCCCCTCACGGTTGTCAGGGTTCGGCGTGTCGTTCTCGCTCGTCATGGTCAACTCCCATATTTTGCATTCAGTGTAATATTGCATGAAGTGCAACAAGATGTCAAGATGGGTTCATGACTACCGACGGCGGTCTCCGACAGCGAAAGAAGGAACAGACCAGGCAGCGGATCGAGACCGCCGCCCTCGAGCTCTTCAGCCGTGACGGGTTCGATGCCGCCACGATCGACGACATCGCCGCCGCCGCCGACATCGCCCCTCGCACGTTCTTCCACTACTTCCCGACCAAGGAGGACGTCGTGCTCGCCGACTACGCCGGCCGACTGGAGAAGCTGGTCACCGAGGTCGACAGCCGGCCGGACGAGGAAGACCACTGGACGGCGCTCCGTCGCTCGTTCGCCGTCGTCGCTTCGGACTACCAACAGCAACGCGACCACCTGATGGGCCGCTTCGGGATCATGGCCGGCTCGCCGTCGGTCCAGGCCCGCAGTCTCCAGCTCCAGGCTCAGTGGGAAGACGCGCTGGCCGCCTCCCTCACTCGACGGCGAGGCGACGACCCAAACGAGGACCTCTCATCTCGCCTCCTGGCGGCCACGGCCCTCGCCGCCATGCGATCGTCGCTCCGGCACTGGCTGATCTCCGGCCACGCGTTGCCCCTGCCGACAGTGCTCGACGCTTGCTTCGATCAACTCGGAGCCGGCCTGGACCGCACCTGAATC
>JAOTYQ010000069.1 GCA_029861725.1 Acidimicrobiia bacterium
GCATCCCGGCAACCGAAATCTGGGCGAGTGAGCCGAGTTTCGGCTGACCAGCTCCGGCCGCATCCCGGCAACCGAAATCTGGGCGAGTGAGCCGAGTTTCGGCTGACCAGCTCCGGCCGCGGAGCTCAGGCCCCGGCGGCGACCAGGTTGGCGAACGTCAGGACGGCGGCGAAGACGCCGACGAGTCCCACGGCCCAGGCGAGGAGTGCCAAGCTCGCCCGCTGCAGCGGCGTGAATCCGGCGAGAAGCGTCAGCAGGGCTGCGGCCATGATCGGACCTCCGTGGGAGTGGGTGCATCGCTCGCAGGAGCGCTCGTCAGGAACGACGCCGCATCGGCCGACTTCGGACCAGATGTAAGGCAATCGCAACAAAGTCGGACCGTTCGCCGGCGCCGGGTGGTCTGCTGTGGAGCGGCCGCCACACTGGGTCCGGTGTCGTCGCCCACGATCGAATCGAACGGCCCCGACCCCTCGCTCCCAACCTCGAGGCACTCGGTTCTCTCGCACCCGGTCCTTCTGCACGAACCGTCGCAGCATCGACATCGGCGGGGGAGCTGAGCGCCGATGCCGTTCGCCGGACACTCCACGATGTCCCATCGCGGTGCCATGGCCCTCGTCTTCGGGACCTCGTTCTGCGTGCTCGTTCTCGAGATCCTCGCCGGCCGGCTCCTCGCCCCGCTGATCGGCGTCTCGCTCGAAACCTTCACAGGGATCATCGGGACCGTGCTGGCCGGGATCGCAGTGGGCAACGCGGCTGGCGGACGCCTCGCCGACCGGCTCGATCCTGGGCGGTTGATCGGACCGACCGTCCTGCTCGGCGGACTGTTGTCGTGGCTCGCCCCGGTGCTCGTGACAGGCGTCGGTCCGGTCGGCCGGTCCGATCCGGTGACGATCGTGTTCCTCGCAGTGATCACGTTCTTCGCTCCGGCGGCCGTCCTGAGCGCGATCACGCCGATGGTGGCGAAGCTCCGCCTCAGGGACCTGGGGGCGACCGGGACCGTGGTCGGCTCGCTGAGCGCTGCCGGCACCGCTGGAGCCCTGGCCGGGACGTTTCTCACCGGCTTCGTCCTGGTCGCAGCTTTCCCGACCCGTCGCATCATCTTCGTCATCGGACTCGTGCTCGTGGTGGTGGGGACGGTGCTGACCGGGTGGAACCGGGTCCGGGCCAACCTGACCGCCGCAGTGCTCATCGGTCCGGTCGGGCTGGCGGCCCTCGCCCTCCCGGGACCCTGCGACCTGGAGACCGCCTACGCCTGTGTGGAGATCGTCCCCGACCGAGGACGGCCGACCGGGCGGAGCCTGGTGCTGAACGGGTTGCGGAACTCCTATGTCGACCTGGCCGATCCGACCTACCTCGACTTCCGGTATATGCGGCTGTTCGCCGCCGTGACCGCCTCGCTGCCCGCCGGTCCCCTCGATGGCCTGCACATCGGGGGTGCAGGGCTGACCTACCCCCGTCACATCAGCGCGGTCCGGCCCGGGAGTCGGGCCACCGTGCTCGAGCTCGACGGCGAGCTCATCGAGGTGGCAGGGCGCGATCTTGGATTCCACCCGCGTGAGGACATCGAGGTGCTCGTGGGGGACGCCCGGCTGACGATCGCCCACCTGGCCGATGACTCCTACGACGTGATCGTAGGCGACGCATTCAGCGGCATGACCATTCCGTGGCATCTCACGACCGACGAGTTCGTGACCGAGGTGGATCGGGTGCTCCGTCCCGACGGCGTCGTCGTGCTGAACCTCATCGACGGTGGTAGGGCCGACTTCGCTCGGGCCCAGCTGGCCACCTACCGCACCCGGTTCGCCAACGTCGGCCTCATCGTGCCCCAGGCCGGCTTGGCCGAGGACCGACCCCGCAACCTGATCGCGGTCGCCTCCCACAGGCCACTGCCGGCGGTCGACCCCGATCCCGACGACGGCCGGCTGCTGAGCCCAGCCGAGACGGACGCATTCATCGGCGACGCCGCCCCGCTACGAGACGACTTCGCTCCGGTCGATCAGCTCAGGGCCGGCCCGTGACCGTCACCGCCCGGTGGAGCCGACGTAGGTTGCGGCGGGAGCGCCTCCCCCGCCTCGGCCGGGTAGCGAAGGGTAGAGAGCACGGTCTCTACCGCAGGCGGTCCGGGGGCGTCGCCCGCCACCGCCGGAGGTGGGAACGAGGCGAGGTCGGTGCCCGTGACCGGCGGCGGTGGGAGCGTGGCGAGGTCTGCGTGCGCGACCGGCGGCTCTGGGGCCGCCGACCGGCTGGCAACCGGTTTCGTCTGCGCTGCGTCGCCGTGCTCGGTCGTGAGCCAGTCCATGTTGTACGAGCCGTCTACGTTGACGTAGCCGGCAGAGGTCCGAGCCCGGTAGGCGTGCTCGGCGGCCGCCGTCAGGAGCTCCATGCGTTGCCGGTGGGCGTCAGGCGACGCTGGTCCACTCGAGCCGGGCGGTGGTCCGTACAGGTTGCGGACCGGGTCACCGGGCACGAACAGCAGATAGATCCACAGCAGGGTGCCGATGATCGGGACCAGACTCAGCAGAAGCATCCAGCCGCTGTGGCCGCAGTCGTGCAACCGGCGCAGGACGTTGGTGCCACTGAACCACATCGAGGCCAGGAAGACCACGATGATCAGCGGACTCACCTCGACCTCGCCGGTGAACTCGTCGATGTCGACGCTCGCGTAGAACCCGATCCAGGTGATGAGCCCGATGGCCAACCCGACGCCGAAGTAGTGCAACCGCCCCACGCGGCCGGCACCGGTCAATATTCCCATCTGCATGTCCTTCCGCCTGGTCGAGGCCGGCATCGGCCGGGCCTCGAACATCCTCCCGGTATCGACCGGACACCGGAGGGCCTTTACCGCTGCACCGGCCTCGCCCCGACGCCTCTCTCCTCGACGCCTCTCACCTCGACGCCTCTCACCTCGACGCCTCTCCCCTCGACGCCTCTCCCCTCGACGCGGAGCGCCGAGGTGAGGCGATGAGCGATGGCTGGGCGACCGTGCTCGTGGCGGTCGTCATGGTCGTCGGGCTCGCCGGGACGATCGTGCCGGTCCTGCCCGGTTTGGCGGTCGTCTGGGGCGCGACCCTCGTCTACGGGCTCCTGGTTGGCTTCGACGTCGTCGGTGCGTCCATCGTGGCGGTCTCGAGCCTGCTGCTCCTCGCTAGCGCCGTCACCGGGTTCGTCATCCCCAAGCGCAGTGCCGACGGCGCCGACGTCGGTCGTTGGTCACAGCTGATCGCACTCGTTGCCGCGATCGTCGGGTTCTTCGTCGTACCTGTCGTCGGATTGGTCCTGGGAGCCCTGATCGGGTTGTTCCTGGCTGAGTACGCCAATCATCGCACCGCAGCGGCGGCGTGGACGGCCACCGTGGCCGTGGCGAAGGGGTTCGGACTGAGCGCCCTGGTCGATTTGGCCCTCGGTGTGGTCATGATCACCCTCTGGGGCGCATGGGCACTCACGGTACTGTGGTGATCCCTGCTTGTGTCGCCATCACGACACATGGCCCAGTTGTCGGAGGAATCCTTGACCGCAGGAACACGTGAGCAACGTTCGGCGGAGAAAAAACGTCAATTGCTCGACGCGGCCGAGCGGGTCTACTACCGGGACGGCGACCTCGGATTGACCGTTCGTCGGCTCGCGGCCGAGGCATCGACCACCAGCCAGACGATCTATACCTACTTCGGAAGCCGCGACGCAGTGATCGAGGCCATGTACGAGCGAGCGCTCGCTGATGTCGACCGTCTCCTCGACGCCTTGGAGCGAGCGATCGGTGCCGGCAGGACTGTCGAGGGCGCACACGTTATCGTCGAGCTCGCGTCGAGGTACCGACGCTACTGCCTCGACAAGCCGGCCCAGTTCCGCATGCTCGTCACCGCATCGGGTCCCGATGGGACCGATCCGACGAAGATAGCCGGCAGGAGACGGCGGCTGCTCGGGCTCGTCAGGAGCGCTGCGAACCCGGGAGCGGCAGAGGGGGCGGAGGCGACCGGGACGACATCGCCTGTCGTCTTGGCTGCGGTGAACGGGTTCGTCGAGGCTGAACTCCACGACCTGGTCGATGAGCGCCACATGGCCGACAAGCTGCTCGGCGAGCTCGTCGGGGCGCTGACCTGGCGCTGAGTCTCCCACTGGGCAGCTCCTGCCAGCCGGTCGCTCCGCAACCGACCAGCGCGATGCCCCGGTCCGCCCCATCGCAGGGACTACCATCCTGCTCTCGTCGCGCCGGCGACGCTTGGGAGGGTCCATGGGTTGCAGCGAGCAGCATCGCCACACGAGGTTTGCGGCGGCGATGGGCCTTCCAGCCACCGCGGCCGCAGGGATTGTGTTGGCCGTGCTGCTCGTTCTCGTTGGCGGCCGTCCGGCCGACGCCTGTGGCGGCTTGTTCTGTCAGAACGATCCCGTCGATCAGGTCGGGGAGCGAATTGTCTTCTCGGTCAACGCCGACGAGTCGATCACGTCGCTCATCGAGATCCAGTACACCGGCAGCGCCGCCGACTTCTCCTGGATCCTGCCGATACCGTCGGCGATCACCGCCGAGGACCTCGCGGTGCCCGAGGAAGGCGACACGGTCTTCGCCGAGCTCCACGCGCTGACCGACGTCCGCATCGTCGCCCCGCCACTGCCCGAGTGCGCCCGCCGGATCCAGGCCTCGGCGGTGGCCGAGGACGCCGCCAGCGACGCCGAGTCGGCCGGCGTCGATGTATTCGCGAGCGGCGAGGTCGGCCCGTTCGGCTTCGACGTGATCGGTTCCGACGACCCGTCGGCGCTGATCGGTTGGTTGCGCGACAACGAGTACCGGGTCGAGGAGCCGATGGAGCCACTGATCGATGTGTACGTCGACGAGCAGTTCGCGTTCCTCGCCATGCGACTGCTGGACGGTGAGGACGCCGACTCGATCACGCCCATCGAGGTGACGTACGTCGGGACCGAGCCCATGATCCCGCTACGGCTCACCGCCGTTGCCGCCGCTCCGAACATGCCGATCTTCACCTGGATATTCGCCGAGGACCAGGCCGTCCCGGCCAACTACGACCACATGGAGATCGCTACCGAGGAGCTCACGTTCTCCGACTTCGGGGGCAACGACTACAACCGGCTCGTCAGGGAGCGGGCCGACGCACTGGGAGGACGAGCCTTCATCACCGAGTTCGCCGGCGCATCGAGCTCGATCGAGCTCGCCCACCCCTACCTCCAGAACATGGCCCGCGGGCACGACTACCTCACCCGGCTAACCACGTTCATCTCGCCGGAGGAGATGACGGTCGATCCGGTCTTCGCCGTCGAGCCGGGCCGCTCGGACGTCTCGAACATCCGCGACGCGTCCGAGCTCGACGGCCTCTACGAGTGCGAACGCTCGGGCAACAGCGGCTTCCAGCTCGGGGGGAGCGACGCGATCGATCCGACGATGGCCGACGGCGAGGTGTCGCCGGTGACGCCGACATCGAGCTCGGCCGGTAGCGCGGGCACGGTCGCCCTCGGGTTGCTCCTCGTCGTCGGGGTCGGCGGGATCGCCGCAATCGCGTACTCGGCCGGGCGGCGGGGTCGGGTGGCAGCGAGCGACTGAGCGCAAGTCGACGACCGGTCGAGGTCGAGCAAGACGTCGGTCGAAACGGTATTGATGTGGACATGTGGACATTCGAGATCTCGATCTCCGGTCTCGAGACCAGCCGCGACCTGTTCGGCGTCTGGTGGGGTGGGATCGCGGTCGGACTCCGGTCAGCGACCCGATCCGGCTCCAAGCCGAGTCCAGCGCGTGCCGTCGTGATGGACTCGCTCGGTTGTCGCGACAGGCTCGCCGCGGGACCACGTCACGACCAGCGCCTCGCCATGGGCTCCGGGCACCGGGCCAGTGCCGGCCTGCGGCTCGAGGTCACCGGTCCGGTCGGGCGAGATGTCGAGCACCAGAGCAGCGTCGACGACGGCTGCGCCGGCGGCCCAGACCCGATGCAGCCACGTCGGGGCGACGGTGATCGTCACCCCGCGCGCCGGACCGAAGATGCGGCCGGTGACGACGGGTCGGCCGGATCCATCTGGCGCCATAGAACCGGGCCGGCCGCCGACCGCTGCTTGGTCGACCACGACCGACAGCGGAACCAGGGCCGCTGCTCCAAGCGACAGCTCGACGGCACCGATGCTGGCGACGAAGGCCCGCCGCACCCGCTGGGCGGTGGCGGCGGCTAGCAGTGTCGACGCGTGGTCGCAGCACACACCGTCGCCCTCGACCACGGCCTCCGCCACCGCCGCTGCCGCCCGATCGAGCCATGGCCTCGGGAACCGATGCAAGAAGCGCCCCATTCGCTCGGCCCTGGCCGGCGGCAACGACCGCAGGAACTCGTGGAAGCCCTCGGTGCGAAGGCGCTCCAGCGCCATCCCCAGCCAGGAGAGGCGTGACCGACTCAGGTGGGCGTCGTCGACCCATTCCTCGAGGAAGCCGCCGTCGGCGACTGCGTCGTGCCACAACTTGGTCAGTGTCAAGCACGCAGGCTCCACGCCTCCGAGCGCCACGAGCGCCTCCTCGGCTTCGGGCTCTGGATGATCGACCATGAGCACCTCGCCCCGATGCCAGCGCAGCTGGTGGGTTGAGCCGGAGCATCCAACCGGGAGCGACACATCGGGCACGAAGTCGTGCCACCGCAACGGTGGTTGCAGCTGCTCGTCCTGTGGAGTGGCGCTCACCGTCGATCGACCGGTACGACCCGGGCCCACGCAGGGGGCTCGGGTGGGGGCACCGGCTCATCGGTGGCCAGCAAGGCGACGATCACCTCGGCCCTCGGTGCCTCGTCGGGCCAGGGTGTATAGCCGTCGGTGAGCACGACGAGCAGATCGGGCGGCGGACGGTTGGCCATCGCCGCGTCGAGGCCGACCCCCAAGTCGGTGCCGCCGCCCCCGATGAGCACCAGGTCGTCGAGCGCCACGACCCGAGTCGTCGCCCGGACCGCATCGTCGCAGGCGAGCACCCGGATCGAGCGGGTGCCGCCGGCCCGGAGCAAGCCCTCGACCTCGGCCACCGCTGTGGCCAGGAGATCGTCGCTGACGGAGGCGCTCGTGTCGCAGATCACCGCGACCTCGACCGTCGGCCGCCGGAGGGAAGGGAGCACGACATCGTGCAGGGCGGCGGCCCGCCGTGACGGCCGCCGGTAGCTGTAGTCGACCGCGCCCGAGACCGTCGACACGACGCGGCGGAGTCGCGCCGCCAGCTCGGCCCGCCAGTCGACGCGACCCTCGAGCCGATCGTCCGCCCAGCGACGCAGCGAATCGGAGACCGCGGCACGGTCGGCATCGGCGATCTCGGCAGCGACCCGCCGTCGGATCACGTCCTGATCACGGCCGGTGACGCCCGCATCATCGCCGGAGTCGGGTGGTGGCGGCTCCCAGGAGGCGGGCTGGCCGTGGGCCCCACTGCCGCAGTCGTTCGTCGATCCGTCGCGGACCGAACCTAGCCGGTAGTACTCTTCGGCGAGCCGCCCGTTCTCGCATCCGAGGTCGGCCCCCTCGACCGACGCCGACACCCGCTCCAGTTCGCTCGGGTAGTCGTCGGCGATCTCGGCGTCACCCGAGTCGACCCAGTGGTGCCGCTCCGCCTCGTCGGCGAGACCGACGGTGTCGGCCCGGCCGGCGTGATCGCGGAGCACGTGGGTCGTCAGGTGCACGAGCTCACCGCCGAGCTCTGCGGCCGTGGCCGACCCGACCACGGCCGGGTCGGCATGGACCCGCCACCACCGGTCGATCACGACCCGGCCCAGCTCCGGGGCGGGGAGCACCGGTGAGGCGAAGATCGCCGATGCCAGGTAGGGGAAGCGGTTGGTGGCCCACAGTCGGGCGGCGGCGAGCTTGGTGGCGTCGAGGTCGAGCGGCCGGTCCCCCTGCGCTCGCTCTGTCCCTTCGGTCACGCCAACCCGGCGGCCCGCAGGAGCGGGAGGAACACCGCCGCCTCGGGGGGCGTCGCTGCACCGTCGGGCCGGCAGGTGGCCAAGATCCTCGCCGCCAACGCTGCGACGTCTGGAGCCTGCTCACCGGCTCGACCCAGCACTTGCCATCCCGCCGCCCACCGGTCGGGGGTGGCGTCGGCGGCGACGGCAGCCGCCACCGATGTCAGCGCCGCGTAGGCCCGGTCGCCACGGGCCGGGAGCTCGAACCCGGTCGGATCGGCGAGCAAGGTCTCGGGATCGGGCAGGTCGAGCTCCGACAGCCAAGAGAGCAGCTCGATGCCGGCGCCGTCGCCAACGCAGCCGGTGAGGAGCGCCGCCTGGACCTCGTCGTCGACGGCCACCGAGCGCGACGCGGCCAGGAGCTCGGTCGCCATCTCCCAGGAACGGGGGCTTGGCCACGCCCGGCCGGCGGTGGCCCGATCGGTCGGCGGGGCCGAGACGAGGCTCGGTCGGAGGTGGAGGAACGTCGCCACGTCGGCCCGGGCCCGGGCCCGGTGGGCGGTCCGGTCGGCCGGGAGTCGGACGACCGGAGGCAAGCCGAACCCGGCGACGAAGCCGTGGGCCACATCGGCCGCCTGCACCGTCCAAGCGAGGTGGCAGAAGCGGTTGGCCAGCGGGGCGGAGAGGTCCCAGCCGTCGGCGGCCTGTTCCGGCGGGTTGGCGGCGGCCACGACGACGACGTCGTCGGGCAGTTGGAGGTCGCCAACGGTTCGCTCGAGCACGACCCGGAGCAGCGCCGCCTGGACGGCAGGTGGCGCCGTCGAGATCTCATCGAGGAAGAGCAACCCTCGCCCGCTCTCCACGAGGCTCTGGGCCCACGTCGGCGGGGCGAACCGGACCCCGCCCTCGGCGACCACCGGCAGGCCGGCGAAGTCCGATGGCTCCCGGATCGAGGCGATCACGACCTCGCACGGCCAATCGAGCGCGTCGGCGAGATCCCGCACGACCGAGCTCTTCCCCGTGCCGGGGGCGCCCCAGAGCAGCACCGGAGCGCGAGCGGCGACCGCAAGCCCGAGGGCCGTCGTCTCCGTGTGGCTCATGGCTCGCTGTCACTCATGGTTTGCTGTCGCACAGGATTTGCTGTCATTCAGGGTTTGCTGTCGCACAGGGTTTGGTGTCATTCAGGGTTTGCTGTCGCACAGGGTTTGGTGTCATTCAGGGTTTGCTGTCATTCAGGGTTTGCTGTCGCACAGGGTCGGGCCTGCTCGTCGTCGTGTCGTGGGACTGCCCAGAGTATGGGCCGCTCCCGCCGTCCAGTTCATCTCGACCGGCCGCCCGCCAACCGCCACCCTGGCGCGTCGCGGCCGCGCGCTACGCTCTGGTCGGCGCAGATGAGTCCCCCAGAGCGAGGCGGCCAGACGATGAAGGCGCTCATTCTGATCGATATCCAGCGTGACTTCCTGCCGGGCGGTGCACTGGCGGTCGCCGACGGGGACGCGGTCGTGCCCGTCGCCAACGAGCTGATCGATCAACACGAGCTGGTGATCGCCACTCAGGACTGGCATCCCGCCGACCACAGGTCGTTCGCGAGCCAGCATGAAGGCCGGGAGCCGGGCGAGGTCATCGATCTCGATGGTCTCGACCAGGTCCTCTGGCCTGATCACTGCGTGCAGGGCACCGACGGTGCGGCCTTCGCTCCGGGACTCGACGTCGATCGAATCGACCACGTCGTGCGCAAGGGGACCGATCGCGACGTCGACAGCTACAGCGGCTTCTTCGACAACGCCCGCCGGAAGCGGACCGAGTTGGAGGATCTGCTCCACCGGCTCGACGTCGACGAGGTCGAGCTCATCGGGCTGGCCACCGACTACTGCGTGCAGTTCACCGCGCTCGACGCTGCCGATCTCGGGTTTCGAACCGCCGTCGTCGCCGCCGGCTGTCGAGCCGTCGACCTCGTCGCCGGCGACGGCGACCGTGCGCTCGACGCGATGCGAGCGGCCGGGGTCGACGTCCGCTGAGCCCGCCCTCGGCGAACACGCCGCCGGCGGCGGTGGTGGCGGATAGCGTCGGGCCGATGAAGACGATCAGAGCGTTGGCGGGCGAGCTGGAGGTCGGGACGGTCAGGGCCCGGGACCTGATCGAGGAAGCCTTGGCCCGGATCGCCGATCCGGTCGGGGAGGGCAGCCGCGCGTTCCTCAGCGTCGACGTCGAGGGGTCTCGAGCTGTCGCCGACCGGCTCGACGAAGCCCGCCGCGCCGGCCGCCCGGTGCCGCCTCTGGCCGGGATTCCGGCCGCGATCAAGGACCTGGCCGACGTCGAAGGTCAGGTCACCGCTGCAGGCTCGTTGATCCTGGCCGATCGACCCGCCGCCGAGCGAGACGCGCCGGTCGTCGAGCGGCTCCGGCGAGCGGGCTTCGTGCTGATCGGCAGGACCAACATGACGGAGTTCGCCTACTCGGGGCTCGGCTTGAATGCCCACCACGACACCCCTCGGAGTCCGTGGGACCGGGCGACCGGGCACATCCCGGGTGGGTCGTCGTCGGGCACGGCGGTCGCCGTTGCCGACGGGATGGCGGCGGTCGGCCTGGGAACCGACACCGGTGGCTCGTGCAGGATCCCGGCCGCGTTCTGCGGGATCGTCGGCTACAAGCCGACCGCGGCCCGGGTGCCGCTCGAGGGAATCGTGCCGCTCGCTCCATCGCTCGACTGCGTCGGGCCGCTCGGCCGGAGCGTCGACTGTTGCGCCATCGTCGACGCGATCTTCGCCGGAGCGGACGCCTCGACCGGTCTCGGCGACGAGCCGCCAGCTGAGCCGGCGGCCGGGGTCCGTCTCGCCGCCCTGAGCGACCTCGTACTCGACGACCTCCACCCGACCGTCGCCGAGTTGTACGAGCGGGCGCTGAGACGGCTGGCCGCTGCGGGGGTGACCGTCAGCGACGTGCCGTTCCCCGAGCTGAACGAGCTGCCCCGGATCAACGCCAAGGGCGGGCTCGCCACCGCCGAGGCCTACCACTGGCATCGCGACCTGCTCGCCGAGCACGGGGACCGTTACGATCAGCGAGTTCGGGTCCGCATCGAGCCCGGCCGGAACCAGACCGCGGCCGACTATCTCGACGTCGTCCATGCCCGACGCCGACTCCAGGCCCGGGCGGCCGAGCGGCTCGCCGGGCACGATGCGTTCGTCCTGCCGACGGTGGCCGTCATCCCACCCACGATTGCCTCGTTCGACTCGGGCGACGCCGAGTACTACGGCCGGACCAACCTGCTCTGCCTCCGCAACACGTCGGTCGGCAACATTCTCGATGCCTGCGCGATCTCGATCCCGATCTCCGAGCCGGGGGAGGCACCGGTCGGCCTCATGCTGATGGCCGGCCCGGGGGCCGACCATCAGCTGTTCTCCCTCGCTCGGACGGTCGAGTCCCTCCTCGTACCCGCAGACCGTCCCCGCTAGGGGAGCTCTCTCGTGCTCTGACCCACCGCTCGTGCCGGCGGCGGGCCGGGAATCAGGCGGCAGCTGCTGCGATCTCGAACGCAACCTCGACCGAGGCCAGGGCCCCGAGGACGACGTCGGCGAACTCACCGGCGCCAGGGCCGAGCTCGCGGAGCTCGGCGAGCACGTCGATCGCGAGGCGTTGGAGCTGGGGATCGGTCGTCGACTCGTGGAGCGTGAGGAGCCAGTCGACGCAGCGGTCGAACGAGAGCTCCTCGCTGCCGAACGCCTCGTTCATTGCGGGGATGGTGGTCATCGGGTTCGGTCCTCGTCGGAGCGTGAGCTGGGCGTTGTGCGTCGGTGAGGACAACCTACGATCGGGGCGCGCCCGCCGAATCGGGGACTTCCCCGGTGTCCGGGGACGGCTATCGGGGTGTTGCTGTAGCATCGCCGCCATGTCTGAAACCGTGGAGTTCGCAAGCAACGGGAGCACCGCCTCTGGCCACCTCGCCGTACCACCGGCGGGCTCGGGTCCCGGCGTGATCGTCATCCAGGAGTGGTGGGGGCTGAACCCTCAGATCAAGAACACCACAGACATGCTTGCCACCAACGGTCTCGTGGCGCTCGCCCCCGATCTGTACCACGGTGAGCTGGCCGGCCACGACGAGATGGACAAGGCCGGTGAGCTGATGACGAACCTGCCCCCGGACCGCGCCGCCCGTGACATGTCCGGTGCGGTCGACTACCTCGCCGGCCACGCGGCGGTGACCGGTGACGGCATCGGCGTCATCGGCTTCTGCATGGGCGGCATGCTTGCCTTCATCCTCGCCGCCCAGCGGGGCGATCGGATCAAGGCCGCCGTGCCGTTCTACGGGTTCCCCCAGGGCGACGCTGCCCTCGACTGGACGGGCCTCACTGCGGCGGTCCGGGGCCACATGGCCGATCCCGACGACTTCTTCACCCCCGACGCCGCCCGAGCCCTCGAGTCCGAGCTCCAGGGGATAGGCAAGGACGTGCAGCTGACGTTCCACCAGGCCGGTCACGGGTTCATGAACGAGGAGAACCCGATGGGTGCCTACGATGCAGCGCTCGCTGCCGAGATCTGGCCTGAGACGATCGATTTCCTACGCACGACCCTCAGCTGATCCCGCCACGCCCTGGCCGAACCGGGGGACGGTGCCGGTCCTGCGTGACCGCTTTGCGATCTGTCTCTGGTCGAGGCAGGGCTCGGTGACGGTCCAGCGGGACCGCGCGCTCCGTCGCCGGGCCAGCACCGCCAAGGCACAGCGCGATAGCGGCCCCCAGGACCGCGCGCCCGTCTCCAGCGGATCGTGGACCTAGTGTCCTGTCAGCCTGATCATGTCACTAATTCGCCGGCTCTCGGCGAATTCATCAACGGATCAAGCTGACAGGACCCTAGAACGGTCCCGCGGGACCGTTTTGCCCTCGATCTCTGGCCCGACTATCGACGCCCGGCCCTGGACCAACGACGGTCCCGCGGGACCGCGCACTCCGTCTCGCGCGCTCTGTGTGCGGCCCGGCAATCCCCGATGACGGTCCCGCGGGACCGCGCGCTCCGTCTCTGTGGCGGCCCCCGGACTCAGCCGGTCCAGCGGGGCTGCGCCCACCGTCTCCTGCGGGGCGACACCGAATGGCGGCCTGCGGGACGGCGCTCGAACCAACTCCCAGCCCACACCCGGCCCAGGCCCCGCCCACATCACGGGCCGCGGCGCAGGGCCCTCACAAGGTCGAGGTCCGGAGACGCCCGAGCTGGCAGCCTCAGTCTGCCGTGTCGGTCCGCCACTGCCACCCGTCGCGTCTCTCGCGTGAGTTGACCGCACGACGTGCGGTCAACTCACGCAATCTCGGGGGCTTGGCCAGCCAGAGCGTGCCGATGGTCACGGTGAGGAACGACAAGCCGACGGCGGTGGCGAAGAAGAGGTTGGCCTGATCGTAGGCGGCGAGCGGGTCGGGCCTGTCGGCGCTGCCGACGATGGCGATGGCGACAGCCGTGCCGATGGCGGCCGCGAGGTTCCGGATCGTGTTGAACGCGGCGTTGATCTCGCCGTAGAACGCCTGCGGCCCATGGGACAGCGCCCAGCTGTTCATGCTCGGGTTCGACAGCCCCCAGCCGAGGCCGAACCCGGCGACCGTCGGCATGAAGTCGACGAGATAGTTCGGTTCCGGTCCCAGTCGCAGGACGCTCCACGCGACCGCCGCCGTGCAGATCGCCGAGCCGCCGACCATCAGCCATCGTTGCCCGTAGCGGTCGGCGAGGCGGCCGCCGAGCAGCGCTGACGGACCGGCGAAGATCGGTCCGATCGTGATCGCCAGGCCGATCCGACCGATGGAGTAGCCCCACACTCGACCGAGGAACAGCGGCCAGATCAGCCAGATCGACAGCGACGTCAGCGACATGAAGAAGTTCGCCAGGTTGGCCAGGGCGATCTCCGGGATCCGGAACAGCGACAGGTTGACCAGGGGCGCAGGGTGCCGCCGGGAGCGGGTGACGAACAGCGCGCCGAGTAGCAGGGCGGCGCCGATCGTGCCAATGGTGGCCGGTCCGGTCCATCCCCACGACGAACCCTGACCGATCCCGACGATCAGCAGCGCCACCGACGCCACCGCCACCACCGACCCGGTGAGATCGAGGCGGGTCGTCGTGTCGTCGCCTCGGCTCTCGGCCACGAGCACGAACGAGAGCCCGAGGGTGACCGCCGCGATCGGGGCGCTCAGGAAGTACACCCAGCGCCAGCTGGTGGCTGCGAGGAGCGCGGCGGCGGCGCTCGGAGCGATTGCCGCCGACAGCGGCCCGGCCGCAGCCCACGTGGCGACCGCGGACGGTCGGCGACCCGCTGGGAACTCCGGTAGCACGACAGCGAGCGAGGACGGGATGACGAATGCCCCCGCCATCGCCTGCAGCACCCTGGCCCCGATCAGGACCTCTACCGTGGGGGCCGCGGCCGACGCCGCCGCCGACACGATGAAGCCGATCAGGCCGAGATGGAAGATCCGCCGCCGACCGAGTCGGTCGGCGAGCCGGCCACCGAGGGGCAGGAACGCAGCCGAGGCGATGAAGTAGCCAGACGCCACCCAGGAGACCGTCGTCTCGCCGGCATCGGTGAAGGACTCGGCGATCGACCCGAACGCGAGATTGGTTGCCGTCGAGTTGAAGCCGAACAGCACGTACCCGGCCGATGCGACGCACAGGGCCCGCCACGCTCGAGCAGAAACGACGTCATCGTCGTTCTTCGTCACCGACCGGTCGCTAACCGGCGGTTGAGGTGTGGAGTGGCTCCCCGGAGGCGGCGAGGACGCTGAGGCGAGGCGACAGCTTCCAGTGATCGCCGCCCAAGCGATCGTGATACTCGCCGATCCTGGTGACGACGTCGTCGAGGCCGACCGTGTCGGCCCAGAACATCGGCCCTCCCCGATAGACCGGCCAGCCGTAGCCGTTCACCCAGACCACATCGATGTCGCTGGCCCTGATCGCGATCCCCTCATCGAGGATCTTGGCGCCCTCGTTGACCATCGGGTAGAGGCAGCGCTCGAGCACCTCCTGGTCGGTGACCTCCCGCTGCTCCACCCCCTTGGCCTCGGCGAAGGCGCGGATCAGCTCAACCACCTCGGGATCGGGGGTCGAGGCCCTCGTCTCCGGGTCGTAGGTGTAGTAGCCCTTGCGGTTCTTCTGGCCCCGCCGGCCGCTCTCGCACAGGATGTCGCGTACCGTCTCGCCCTTCGACGTCTCGGCCTTCCAGCCGATGTCGAGGCCGGCCAGGTCGCTCATGGCGTAGGGGCCCATCGGGAAGCCGAAGTCGTAGATGACCTGGTCGACCTGGGCCGGGGTGGCTCCCTCGAGGATCATCCGGTCCGCCTCGATGCGCCGCATCGCCAGCATCCGATTGCCGACGAACCCGTGGCAGACACCGACCAGCGCGGCGATCTTGTTGATGCGCTTGGCCAGCGCCATCGTCGTGGCGATGACCCGATCCGAGGTCTTCTCGCCCCGGACGACCTCGAGGAGCTTCATCACGTTGGCCGGGGAGAAGAAGTGCATGCCGATCACGCTCTCGGGCCGGGAGGTGGCGGCGGCGATCGCGTTGACGTCGAGGGCCGACGTGTTGGTCGCGAGCACGGCGTCGGCCTTGCAGATCTCGTCGAGGTCGGCGAACACCGACTTCTTGAGGTCGAGATCCTCGAACACAGCTTGATGACGATGTCGACGTCGG
>JAOTYQ010000549.1 GCA_029861725.1 Acidimicrobiia bacterium
AGCTTCCAGGTTTCAGCGGTCGCCGTGCTGAACGACCCGGGATCGCTCCAGCTCGGCGATGCGCTCTTCGCTGTAGCCGAGCATCCGAGAGAGCACTTCGCGGTTGTGTTGACCGAGGACAGGCGCGGGGTCGGCCACCCGCTCGGGCTGGGCCGAGAACTTGAATGGTGTCCCCGGCACCATGAGGCCCTCAACGAAGGGGTCTTCGACCCGACGGACCATCTTGCGTGACTCGAAGTGGGGATGGCCGATGGCCTCGATCGGCTCCATCACCATGCCGAACGGCACCCGGTGTCGCTCGCAGTGCTCCACCGCTTCGGCGGAGGACTCGAAGGTCAGGAACCAGTCCTGGATGATCGGGATCAGCTCGTCGGCGTGCCCGACCCGGGCCTCCGCGTCAGCGAAGCGGGGATCGTCGGTCAGGTCGGGTCGGCCCATGGCCTCGGTCAGGTTCGCCCACTGTCGCTGGAGCACCAGGAGGAAGCCGTAGCCGTCCGCGAGTTCATAGGTGCCGATGGGGCAGTAGAGCGGGTGGTGACGACCGATGCGGTTGGGGTGGAACGCACCCTTGGAGGCGGAGTACTGCGACAGCTGGTCCTGCATGTGGAACATGACGTCGGCCATCGCGATGTCGATGTGCTGGCCCTCGCCTGTCCGCTCGCGGTGCAATAGCGCGTACCCAAGGGCGGCAAAGCCGTGCACGGCCGTGGAATTGTCGGCGATGGCGAATCCCACCATCGACGGTGGACCGTCGGGATCGCCGGTCATGTGCATCAGCCCGGACGTGGCCTGGATCACACCGTCGAACCCTGGTCGCTCAGCCCACGGGCTCGTCTCGCCGTAGGCCGAGATGGACACCATGATGAGGTCGGGCTTGATCTCGCGGAGCGCCGCGTAGTGCAGCCCGCGCCGTTGGAGCACGCCATTGGCGAAGTTCTCTATGACCACGTCGACCTCGCCGACCAGGTCCCGGATCACTGACAAGCCTTCGTCGGTGTTCCAGTCGATGCAAACGCTCTTCTTGCCGCGGTTGGACTGGATGTAGATGCTGCTGCGGCCATCGACGATGTACGCGAGGTGGCGGCTCGGGTCGCCACCGGGTGCCAGCTCGACCTTGACGATCTCTGGGCCCATTTCGGCGAGCAAGCGAGTGATCATTGGCCCCGCGAGATACTGCGACAGATCGAGGATGCGGTAGCCCGCCAGCATCGCCTCGGTCGGCATCGTCCCCCTGTTCGACGTGGTGACCGTACATACTCCCACATTCAGCCGCCCGGTCCCGTTTCGACGAAAGGGCGGCCGACGCCGAGCATCGGCGCGTGCATTCGAACTCGCTGAACAGGGGCGACTGGGGGACGGGGCGACCAAGGGGACAGATGGCCGACGAAACTGCACTCCGAGCTGAACGCCCCCCAGACAACCGGTTGGCCTGATCGTCCGCCTTGCCGGGCCGTGGGGTGCGTATGCCCGTCTGTGCGCTCCGCCAGGTGTGGGGAGAGTGACGAACCAGAACTGAGCCATCGCAGCAAGTGCTCCGGCTGTGTGGGTTGGATGCGTTGCTCCGTCGACTCTGTACGTTCACCGACGGCAAGGGCAATGGGTCTCGTCGGGCGCACTCGCTGCGGTCTGGCGGAGGATGCCAAGATCTGGCGGCTGCAGATCCTCGCCGTCCACTTCGCAGAGGGGCTGAACATGAACTGGGACTTCCCCGAGGACAGAGCTTCGAAGCGGCTCTATCTGCTGGACGCGGTGGAGTCGGTGCGCCCGATAGTGCTCGCTGGCGTCGATGAAGCCGAAGCCAGCTACGCGTTGCCGAACGCATCCTTCGAAGCGCTCTACGATGCGGGGCTCTTCTGGCTGAAACTGCCCGAGGTTCTGGGGGGTGCCGAAGCAGATCCGCTCATCCAGATCGAGGTGATAGCGGCCCTGGCCGAAGTGGACGCTTCGGCGGCGTGGTCGGTGATGATCGGCTCCCAGTCGACCGGGCTGCCGGCCGCCTGGTTGCCAGAAGACGCTCTCGAAGTCGTGTTCGGCGGCCGGCGGGTGCCGGTGGTTGCAGGGTCGCTGATGCCGTCTGGAACGGCCGAGCGAGTGCCCGGGGGCTATCGAGTCACCGGACGATGGGCGTTCGCCAGCGGGATCCGGCACTGTGACTGGGTCAATGCCACCGTCCGACTCGATGACACTCCCCACGGAGGCCTGCCGTCGTTGCGGCGAGTGGTGGTCCCGACAGCCGACGTCGAGGTCCACGACAACTGGGACGCCGTCGGACTCAGGGGTTCCGGCAGCTGTGACTTCTCGATCAACGACGTGTTCGTCCGGGAGTCGTTGTCCTGGGGGTTCACCGACCCACCCCGTCGCGGTGGCCGCCTCTACCTACTGGGCCTCCCCGGCTACGTTGCCTACGAACATGCGGCTTTGGCCTTGGGGGTTGGTAGACGGGCGCTCGACCTCATGGTGGACAAGGCGACCACCAAGGCCCGAGGGTTCGAAGGCTCGATTGTCGGAGACCGTCCTGCCTTCCAACGGGATCTCGGTCGGATGGACATGCAGCTCAGCGCAGCCCGAGCCATGACCTTCGAGGTGTTCGAGGAAGTCTGGTCCGGCCTCGAGCCCGGTGTCGGGCCACGACCGGACCAGCAGGCTCGCATGCGCAGCGCCGCCTCGCTGGCGACGGAGATCAGCTTGGACGTGATCACGCGACTCTTCCGCTACTCCGGGGGCGACGCGGTCTACGCATCGAGCGACGTCCAGCGCTGCTGGCGTGACCTCAGCACTGCGGGACAGCATTTCCTCGTCAGCGAGAGCGCCTACGAGCACCACGGCAGGTTCCTGTTGGGGCGCCCCGATGCCAAGCCATTCGGCTGATCATCGACCCTGGATCCGCTCGGCTGGCCTCTGTCCGAATCGGTCGATCCCGACCATGACTATCGGGTGATCAGGGCTGGGATTCGGGCGGTTGTGAGTATGAAGCAAGAGGACCGCGACGAGTGGACAGCCTTCATCCTGCAGCTTGGACTCCAAGACGATCTCAGTGAGCTCGCCTTCGTCGACCGGACCTGCATGGAGCGTTCCTCGCGAGGAGGCGGCTTCGAAATGCCGACCTCTCCGGATCAAACCTGAGACGGTCCTATCTAGCGTTCTCGGATCTCCGCGACGCGTGCCTAGCGAGTGTCCGCACGGGGACCAGTCCCCTTCGGGCCGGGAACGAGCGGACCCCCCAACCGGCAGGTCCCGGCCGGGAACAATGGCCCTGGTCGCCGACCCGGCGCAGGCTCACGCTTGGATCACCGGACGATCATCGGGGGCTCACGATGGGCAACGTCAGAAGTGGAACGGTCAGCTGGGTGGATCTCTCGACCCCGGACATCGAGGGTGCACAACGGTTCTACGCGGAGCTGCTGGGCTGGGAGCTGGACATTCAGCGGACCCCGATGGGCGAGTACACCGTGGCCTCGTCCGGGGGCCGGCAGGTTGCCGGGATGATGGCCCAGGCCCCCGAGATGGCCGGGGCGCCGGCCGTCTGGACCGTGTTCGTCGTCGTCGACGACATGGAGGCCATTCTGACCGGGGTGACCGGGGCCGGGGGCGCGGTGCTGCAGTCCCCGTTTGAGATCCCGGGTGGGGCCCGGGTGGCGGTCGTGGCCGACGGTTCGGGCGCCATGTTCGCCCTGATCAGCGGCGGGCCGGAACCGGGCTACCCCTACTTCTCCGAAGAGGTGGGGGCGGTGTGCTGGGCCGAGCTGATGAGCGGTGATGTCCAGGCCGCCACCGGGTTCTACCAGGCGGTGTTCGGCTGGACCGCCGAAACCGATGACACCGGCCCGGTGCCCTACACCGTGTGCAACCTCGACGGCGATGCGGTGGCCGGCATGATCGGCCGGCCCGACGATCTACCGGCCGATGTTCCCGACAGCTGGTCGGTGTACTTCACCGTCGCCGACTGCAAGGACACCCAGAGCCGGGCGGTCGAACGCGGTGGGTCGGTGATCCTCTCCGCGACCCCGACTCCGATGGGCCCGTTCGCCGTCCTGGCAGACCCCGCCGGCGCCGCCTTCCAGATCATGGAGATGGCCTCGCCCCCGGAGCCGTCCTAACGCTGCCGCAGTGCACAACCAAACGAGCATCTTCCCCGGGGATGCCGCCAGACCAACAACTCCAGCGCGTTGTCATGTGCCTGTCTGG
>JAOTYQ010000550.1 GCA_029861725.1 Acidimicrobiia bacterium
GCTCGTCGCTACATCCAGCGCGAGTCTTGTTTTGCCGATTCCACCGACGCCTACCACCGTCACCAAGCTGTGCTCCGCCAGCACTGCAGCGAGCTGTTCAGCGTCGTAGTCTCGGCCGACTAGTCGTTCAAAGACACCAGGTAGGTTATTCGGAACGACATGGAGGCTCCGGATCGGTGGGAAGTCCGTGTCTAGGCCGTCAGCGACTACTTGACTCACCCGGTCAGGGGTTCGCAGGTCCATCAGCCAGTGTTCGCCAAGGGGCTCGAGCTCGTAGTCGGAGATCAGGGGCGCAGCGGTGGAGGAAACCAAGATCTGCCCGCCGGCACCACATGACATCAGCCGAGCGGCGCGGTTCACTGACGGTCCGAAATAGTCTCCATCACGTTCCTGAGCCTCACCCGTATGCAGCCCCATTCTGACCAATACGGCTATCGGCTCGGGCCACGGCTCGGCCCGGAGAGCTCGTTGTATCTCGACAGCACTTTCGACCGCATCGCCAACGCGTTCGAAAGCTGCGGCAAACCCATGGCCCGTGGTCGAGAACGTGTAGCCGCCGTATCTATCAATGGCGGCCCGGACTATTCATCGTGGCGCCCGACCGCCTCGGCCATCAGCTCCTGGCTGGCGTCCCAGTTGGCGGTCGAGTTCTCCATGTCGGTCATCAGGAACGTGACTATCCCGGATGGGGTACTTCTACCTGCAACTGGCTGCGTCCGAGCCTGACTGGCGAGCTCCCGTTGGCGACCGGTCTCTTTGAAGCACCACCACTCGTCGCTATAGGTACCGTACGGTTCACCGACCGCGAGCCGGTCGAGGTCTCGGAGTTGCGTTCCTCCCGCGACGGCGTCGGTAAGCACATCTGCGTCGACCCCTGCTCGGTCTACATCCAGACGGTACCCACTCGGCGTCGTCGTGATCAGATCTCCACTTCTGTCCTCTGCCTCGTTGAGCGCTCGTCGGAGGCGTGACAGGTACTGACGCTGTCGCAACGACGCTTCGGCGTTGGCCGGTTCAGACTCCTCGCCCCAAACGATCGCAATCAGATCATCGCGGCTCACCTCCGCATTGCGGTGGACTAGCAGCCCTCCGAGCAGCAGACGCAGCCGGCCACCCAGTACGACCGGACCCTCCTCGCCGGTGGCTCCAATCTCGCCCCAGATCGTGAACTTCATAGCTCCTCCAGGCTCGGATCAGGGTCCCTAGCTTCTGAACGGGCAGCGTCCAGTGGAGTGGTGGGGTTCCGAGTGTTCGGCTCGGTGTGTCAGGCCTTGAGTTGGGCCTGTGAGTCGTCAGTCTCGCGCGGCTGGTCGAGTTTGGCCATCGAGCCTTCCGACATGTAGCGGCGAGCGATGACCCATTCTTCGTGTTGATCGGCGAGGACGGCGCCGATGAGGTGGATCGCGGCTTGGTCGTTGGGGAAGATCCCGACCACGTTGGAGCGGCGCTTGACTTCTTTGTTCAACCGTTCCAGCGGGTTGTTCGACCAGATCTTGCGCCAGTGGGCTTGGAGAACGCGATGAAGGCGAGCACCTCGGTCTTCGCTGAACGCATCGATGCCGCTGCCTTTGGATGCTTTGGTTCAAGGGTGTCAGCGACTTCGTCCCAGCGAGCCATGACCTCAGCGACGGTGCCGAGAGCGAAGATCGAACGGAACGCAGCAGCGACGACTTGAGAGTGACCCTTGGGAACGGTAGCGAGCAGGTTGCGGATGTAGTAATGGACCCGGCAACGCTGCCAGCTGGCCCTTTGGAAACACTTCCGGATCGCAGCCTTCAAGCCCTCGTGAGCATCAGAGATCACAAGGCGGACCCCGCCCAGGCCTCGCTTCTTCAACGACCGCAGGAACGCAGCCCAGAACGTGGTGTCCTCGGAGTCGCCGATGTCGACCACGAGAATCTCCCGTCCTCCTTCGGCGGTGATCCCCGTAGGGATCACGACCGCTCGCGACACAACCTGGCCGGGGCGTCGTCGCGGACATGCACATAGGTCGCGTCGAGATAGACGTAGGGAAACTCGGTGTGACCCAAGGTCCGGTTCCGGAACGCGGCAACTCGTTCATCCAACGCTGCGCAGATGCGGGAGACCTCAGAGCGGGAGATGCCGGTGTCGAACCCGAGCGCGGCGACGAGGCTCAAGAACGCTCGGGAAGAACGAGGGACCCCGGTCGAACTTCGGGATCCCGAGGTGAAGGTCGCCGGCCTTCATTGACAGCACCCTTGGTCGGTGCCCGTTGCGGTGGGCGATCCGGTCGAGGGTTCGTTCCCACCGCTCGGCTCCCACGTGTTCGGTGGCTTCGACCTCGATCAGATCTTGCATTACTAGTTCGGCGAGCTGGCGGATCAGATCGGCTCTGTTCCCGTTGTCGAGCGCGAACAGAATTTCGTTGATGGCAGACTCAGACAGAGTAATCGGCGTGGTCTCCTCGGTGTGCACTTGGACGTACACACCGAGCCTCACGCCGGTGACTCACCCACAGGTGGACCCGCCCAGTAAACCCACCACGCCAAGGGACTCATGCTCTGAAACGTAGTCCCTCGGAGTCTCACCGGAGATTCGCGACACCACCGCGACAATCACTGGCGCGCTCCCGACACACCACCTGAGTCATCGTCCAGACCACTAACAACAACGGCCAACACGCCGAGGAGCCAACACGATGACTACCACCACCCGTACCAGGCAGCCGACCCGAGTCCGCCAGGCCACGGCCATCACATTCATCGCCCTGGTCGCCGCTGTCGGGATCGGTGCAACGACCCTGACCACAGCCAGCCGAGACACGACCACGACCTACAGGTTCGAACATGCCAACAGCGATCCGTTCCAAGTCATGGCCGACATCACGCCTGTCGTTTCCAGCCACCTTCCCCTAGATGCAGCCGCCACAGTGGACCCGCTTCAGGCCATGGCCGACCCGACCCCAGTCGTGTCCGCACACCATCACCATCCCAGAGGGGGTCATGCGTTCGACCAGATGCGCGACCTCACCCCTGTCATTGCCACCCACCACACAACCAACGACTGAACCCTCACTCAGACCCATCATCGGTTCCAGCGGGACTGTCAGATCCGCGGTGTAACTGGTCTGGCCTGAAACGCTGAACCGTTGGTTCGGCCGGAAGGACAGGCAGTGATAGATGATGATGGGATGGTGGGGAGGTGGCGCCAAAGAAGCAGGACAAGGGCGATAACCGTGGGCTGAAGCTGCCGGGGCCGATCGATCCAGAGCTCGCTGAGCGGCTGGTGGAGCAGGCCCGATCCGACGGGGTCGATCTGGTCGGCCCTGGTGGTTTGTATCGAGCAACCGTCGAGCGCCTGACGCAGTGGAGGGCTGAGATCGTGGGCCGGCGTGAGGAGGCTCGCAGTGCTTGGGTCGAGACCGGGTTCATCGCTATAACGGGTACCGGCGAGCCAGTCTCGAGGGAGCAGTTCGCTCGGGCCATGAAGCGTCTCTGTGAGACAGCTGGAATCGAGCCGCCCGTCACGCCGTGCGAGCTTCGACACAGTGCCATCAGCCATCAGGCGGATGCGGGCCACACGAGCTGGGAGATTGCCAACTGGGCCGGCACGTCCGTGGCGAGGATCAGTTCGACGTACCGCCATCAGCTACGGAAGATCTCGTCGCTACGACCGATCGGTCTCAAGCCTGAGGCAAGCAGTTAGGCAAGCATTGAGGGCATCCCTACATTGGCGCCCGAGGCCTGGCCGTGACAGGTCTGTGACCAGGGCCAACACTCTGCGGAGGAGGTGGGATTCGAACCCACGGACCCGTGAAGGTCACACGCTTTCCAAGCGTGCCGATTCGGCCGCTCTCGCACTCCTCCTGCTACCGACCGGTCTGGAGGCCGGTCAGAGTCGGTAGGATAGTGGCCCGCATCGCCAATCTGTCCGGGGTTGTTTCCCGGACCGGTCGGTGTCCGTCCGTCCTGTTCTGGCAGGTGGTGGTCGGGTCCTGTGCAACTGCGGCTCGTGAACCGAGTCAGGGCCGGAAGGCAGCAGCTCTCAGCGAAACCCACGGTGTGCCGCAGGTCGCCTGACCGCCACTTGCGAGGACAGGACGGACACACTCACCCGGCCGCAGGGCCGGGCGAGCAGGGCTGGCCAGCCAGCCGGGGCCATGTTGGCCGGCCCGCCGCCAGCAACGCCCGCCGGTAGGGCGGGGCTACTTCGGCCGCCGAT
>JAOTYQ010000551.1 GCA_029861725.1 Acidimicrobiia bacterium
TCGACGCTGCAGAATCCCAGCCACACCTACAACACGCCTGGCATCTACACCGTCACGCTGACCGCCACGAACAGTGGTGGGAGCAGCGCCCCCGAGACCAAGGTGGACTACGTCACCGTCACCGACCCACCACCGAGCGCTCTCTACCTGTCGCTGGCGAGCAATGCGATCGTCGGCGGCGTGAATGCCGCGGATGAGGACATTCTTTGGTACGACGGCACCGCCTGGAGCCTGCTCTTCGACGGCTCCGACCTCGGCGTCTCGGGCGATCTCAACGCCTTCCACGTCATCGATGCCACGCAGATCTTGATGTCGTTCACCAAGGCGAACACGTTCGGCGGAGTGACCATCGATGACCATGACATCGCGTTGTTCACGGCGACATCGCTTGGTGAGAACACCACGGGGACCTTCAGCCTCTACTTCGACGGAGATACGGCCGATCTCACGGCTCCCGCTGAGGACATCGACGCCGTTCACCTCCACGCCGATGGCCGTCTGATCGTGTCCACGCTGGGCACTCCGTCGGTTTCCGGCGTTGGCAGCACCAAGGACGAAGACCTGTTGGCCTTCACCCCGACGGTGCCTGGCGACTACACCAGCGGCGGCACCTGGGAGATGTACTTCGACGCTTCCGATGTGGGTATCAGCGGCGGCGGCGACGTAATCGGGGTAAGCATTGCGGCCAACGGGGACATCTATCTATCGACGGACACCACCGTCGTCGTCGGTGGCCTCACCGCTGCCGATGAGGACGTGTTCATCTGCACACCGATCACGCTGGGATCGACCACTCAGTGCACCTTCGCCCCCGGTCTGTACTTCGACGGCAGCGACTGGGCGTTGGAGGCCAACGACGTGGACGGCATCGCCGTCCCCTAATCTCGTTGTGCTTCGCCCTTGGTCGGGATCATGGCTTGCACTTGCTCACGCAGCGAAAGCGGCATGCGATAGTACTGCTTACCGTCCTCTGCACGTTGGGGCGTTCGGGTGAGGGGCTCTCCGAGCATGAGCCGCCTCACAGTGTCGGCCATGTGCTCGGCGGCGGCCTGACCGGCACGCTTCTTCAGCGTGCTCAGGGTGTCGCCGGAACGCAGGTCGATCGTCTGCTGGGCGACAATGTCACCGGTATCGACGCCCGGATCCACGAAGTGGATCGTGACCCCGACCGGATCGCCGTTGTGAATCGCCCAGGCAATCACGTCGACGCCCCGATAGGCGGGCAGGAGCCCTGGATGAGCGTTCAGCACCCCCACCCGTGGGATGGAGAGGACCGGTGATCGGAGAATGCGCGACGTGCCAAGGACGATGAGGTCGGGATCGAGCTCGCCGAGCAAGCGCTGGGAGTCGGGCGCGTTCAGATCGTCGACCTCGTAGGCGGCCGAGCCGAACCGACGGTAGAAGTCGTCTCTGGTCCATGCGGCGTCACTCTTCGACCGACGATACCTCCGAACGACCTTCCTACGAACGAGGCGGAGCAGCTCGACCGTCCCCGATCTCCTCCGGTGCGCCCGCGCCCGCCGTAGCTCCGTGCGGGCCTTGACCGAGCCTCGCTCGAGCACGATTGCCTCGATGGGAAGCTGTTGCCGCGCGAGCTCCCGCACAATCGCCGCACCCCAGGCCGACTTCTTCGTGACGACGACGACCCGGAAGGGCTCTGTCATACCGGTTGAACCGCTTTCCTCGCGAGCTTGGTGACCTCGGCGACGTATTCGGCGCCGATCTCCTGCCAGTTGTGGCGGCTGGTGAAGACCCTTGCTTGCTCGGCCAGCCTCCACCGGCGATCGGGGTCGCGGTGCAGCTCGAGGATCGTGTCGGCCAGGCTGCGTGCGTCACCGGGCGTGAAGAACGCGATCATCGTGTCGCGGAAGTAGGCATCGATCGCCGTGGTTGCGGCCGCGACACACGGCAGACCCATTACTGCGTATTCCATGAGCTTGGTGGGAAGGAGGCCGTCGGTGAACACGTCGCTCCGGTACGGCACGATCCCAAGATCAGCCCGGGCGATGATGTCGGGCAGACACTCGGCAGGAACGAGCTCGTTGCGCAGTTCGACCATGTCGCCGACGCCGAGCTGTTTGGTGAGCGAGCACAGCTCCTCCATCTGATCCCCTTTGCCCAGGATGGTGAGCCGGAGCCCGGGGATCTCTTGCCTGAGTAGAGCCACTGCTGAGACGGCGAGATCGAGTCCGTACCGATGCGTGACCGTGCCGTGGTAGATGAGGCTGAACCCCTCTCCTCGCGTTGGCGGAGGATCCGGTATCCGGAAGATACGCTCGTCGGCCACGTTCATCACGACCAGAATCTTGTCGGGAGCCACACCCCGCTCGACCAGGACGTCGCGCCAGTGGTCGCTGACCGTGATGACGAGATCGCCAAACCCGCAGGCAACCCGCTCCTGCAACCGGATCAAGTGCCGGAGCCACCTGGGCCCATTCTCGAATCGTCCGGCGAAGAACTCGGGCATCAGATCATGGAGATCGAGGACCACCGGCACCCCCATCAGCTTCGGAACGAGCGCGCAGAACACCAGGAAGTCCGGCAGGTTATGCACCTGTATCGAGTGGTAGCGTCTGCGAAGATGCAACCTCGTCAACTGCGCGCCGGATACAGCGAGGAAGAGCAGATACCCGAGAAGCTGGTCGAGCAAGCTCGCCTTCCGTATCTCCATCGGTAGCCGGTGGACGGTCACGCCATGGTACGACTCACGACGTCGCTCACCGGTCTGCCTCGGACAGATGAGATCGACCTCGAAGCCCGCCTCGACGAGCGCCTCCGCTTCTCGCTGGACCCTGGTCTCACCCAGCGGGTAGTAGGAGTACACCACCATGCAGTGGCGCAGTGATGCTGCGGAGCTGCCTGCTTCTCGATCGCAGTGTCGGCTCATCTGCCTGCGAGGAGCCTGGCCGGGTGGAACACGCCGAGGCGTCGGAGCGAGCGACGGCCGGCCTCCACGACTGCATACTTGCTCGTAAGCCGTGCGAGCTGGAGCCTGTCGGAGAACGTCAGAGCGCCAGAGGGGTCGACCGGGTAGCCGAGTTCGGCGAGCAGGTCGCCGGCGAGCGCATCGAACAACCTCTGATCTCGCTCGGGCATCTCGTGAAGCCACCGTCTCGAGCTGGCGGTCGTGAGCGGCTGGGCGGTCGCAGCGTGGATCTTCCGCGAATGATAGTGCTGTCGCGCGACGTTTTGAGGAGCGGTCATCTCTGGTGCGAACTCCTCTCCGAGGAAGTCGCAGACATCTTGCAGGACCGCCTCAGGATCCGACGTGAGCGCTTCGTAGGTGAGCTCCAGGTACCGATCCCGACCCAGCCTCGAGCCGGATCGTCTTGCTGCCGTCACACGCCGCCGCCAGCTCCGCGCCGCGAACCCCAGGTCCACGTAGAAGAAACGACGGCCCTGGTACGCCCTCATCATCGACAGTGCTACGTCGCGGCCGTCGCGGATGATGTGCACGAACTGAGCTGTGGGCAACACGCGAGACAGCTCCTCGACGTGGCTCGTGTAGATGGGCGATTTGTCGCCCCAACGAACGGCACCGTGCTGTCGTGCGTAGGTGCCGAAGAGGCCGTCGAGGATCGATCGGGGACGCAGGTCGGCAAGACCCGAGACGAAGTCGTGTGGATCGGGGAACGGATCGAGCCAATCCCGGAAGAACACCTTGTACTCGAGAATCCCTTTCACCGCTTGTTGGGCGCGATCAGGGCTCAATGGTCGATCATCGTCGAAGAACCGAGGGATGAAGTTCGACTCCGGAGGCACGTACAACCGGGGATGGGCCGAGAGCATGTAGCGAAACATCGTCGTTCCCGACCGCGGAGCCCCGATCACGATGATCGGCCGTTCCTCGGGTTGGGACGGGAGGGCCATGTCAGGCGAACCTCCTCACGAGCTCGTAGCCTCTCTCGCTGATCCTTTTCCGGTTCGCCGAGTGCACCGATACGTTGCGGCCGAAGTTGACCAACTCGCCACCGAACTTGACCTTGAAATCGCGAACGCCATACTCCTCGTCTGGCTTGCCGGCACCGCCGAAGTCGAAGGTGTGCGACCCTCGCGCCGCCGCAATCTCGAGCGCCCGCCACACCATGAGGTCGCTGGCTCGCAGCTTGGAGTACTCGCGAAGCGCCCCCGTGTACCAATAGGTCACCACCCCATCGTGCGCCAACAGGCAGAGCGAGGC
>JAOTYQ010000552.1 GCA_029861725.1 Acidimicrobiia bacterium
TGGTCCTCCGACTGCATCTCGGCCGACCCTGGTCTCGGTCCAGCTCCACGCCGGCGGCGCCCCTCCGGGCGGCGGAGCGACCCCAGCAACGCTGGCTCCTGCCCGCCTTGTTCCTGCTCGTCGCGTTGAGTACCGCGTCGGACCGTCTCTTTTTGGCCTGGTTCGTCGGGCCGATCCTGGCCATCGAGGCGCTCCTGCTCGTTCGCCGGCTCCTGCCAGCGGCCGCTCGCCGACGGCTCCTGCCGACAACGCTCCCCGCCGGGTCCGGTCGCATCGTGGCCGCGACCGCCGCTGGTGCGCTCGGGGGAATCCTCCTCCACGGTCTGGTGACCAGACCTTCGGGGAACTACCGTCCCGACCTGTCGCCCGACGTGGCGCTCACCACCCGGGCCCGGCGCCTGCTCGATGTCTTCAGCCGGTCCGAGCTGACCACCTACTGGCCGTACTACTCGCTGGCGTGCCTGGCGGCGGCTCTCGTCCTCGTGGTCCTGTGGTGGCGCCGCCGGCATGACCCGAGCTGGTTTCTGTTCGGCCTGTGGTTCGGACTCGGCGGGCTCGCTGCCCTCTTCGCCCAGTTCCTGACCGCTGGTCCAGGGTGGCGGTTCCACCAGTTCTTGTACCACGTGCCGATCCTGATGGTCGGGGTGTGGCTCCCGCAGCTGCTGGGTCGGGTGCGGCTATCGGCCGCTCCGGTCGCCGTCGCAGGCTCCGTGGCCGTGGTTGCGGCCGGGGCTCTTCCCGTCGATGAGCTGTCGACCGAGCACGTACCACCCGGGGTGACCTGTCTCGATCGTACGATCGCGGCCTCCGGATCGCGGGTGGGCGTCGGCAAATACGCCGTGTCGCGACTCGCCGTCGTCTACTCGGAGCACGAGCTCGACGTCGGGACTCGCAACACGTGGATGGCGCCCGAGGAAGACGTCCACAGCCGAGCTTGGGCCCGGGACTCGGCCGACTTCGCCATCCTCCGACCGACCATCTTCGGCACGATCCCCGAACGAACCCTGCGCTCGCTCGCCGAGCGGGCCCCGGTGGAGGTGGCGTGTGGCACGTGGCGAGTCCTCGACTTCGGGCCGGGCGGCCTCGACCTCGGCCGGCTCGCACCGGTGGGCGGGAGGGCCGAGACACCGGGTTGTTGGTACACGGGCTCGATCGGCGTCGCCGACCCTCCGGGTGTTGACGGCCAGCCGGGTCGATCCTGCTCGCTGCGGGTCGAACCCGACCAGACCGATCCCGATGTCGGCACCTATGTAGGCTTCGGGTCGTACTATGCGGTCGACCCCGGCCGTTACCAGCTGACGGCCGACCTCGGCCCGGGTCCGGTACCCGACGGTGTGTTCGAGGTCGCGGTGTGGGACGCGAACTCGGGCGAGCTGCAGGCCGTCGAGACCGCATCGCTGTCGGAGCTGGCGATCGTGATCGATACGGCGACACCGGATCGTGAGCTGTCCCTCGAGGGCCGGATCCTCTACCGGGGCGGAGCCCCGCTGGTCCTGGAGCGACTGGCGATCGAGCGGATCGACTGACACCGCCGCCGGGGTGGCACACCGCCACGAGTCGGGCACCCTTGGGCCGAGCAGCCAATCGACTTGGAGCAGACCGTTGAGCGCGGACGACCACCTCACCGACACCCCTGGCACGGCGACCGCTCACGGGCGGGCGTCAAGCACCGGCCAGGCGGCGACGCCGGGCGACACCTACACCCACGGCCACCACGAGGCGGTGCTGCAATCGCACCGGGCCCGGACCGCGCAGAACTCGGCCCAGTACCTGCTCGATCGCCTCGCTCCGGGCCAACGCCTGCTCGACGTTGGCTGTGGTCCCGGCACGATCACGGCCGACCTCGCGGCGATCGTGGCCCCGGGCGAGGTGGTGGCGATCGAGCGGGAGCAGTCGGTGGTCGACGAGGCGGCGGCCGTGGCGACCGAGCGCGGGCTGGCCAACCTGCGAGTGGAGCTCGGCGACGTCTACGAGCTCGCCTACGACGATGCGTCGTTCGACATCGTGCACGCCCACCAGGTGCTCCAGCACTTGTCCGACCCGGTCGCCGCCCTCCGGGAGATGCGGCGGGTCACGAGGCCGGGGGGTGTCGTGGCCGCCCGCGACGCCGACTACGCCGGCATGGTGTGGTATCCCGCCGACCCTCGACTCGACCTGTGGATGGAGATCTACTCGGCGGTCGCTCGCTCCAACCGAGCCGAGCCCGACGCCGGTCGGCACCTGCTGGCGTGGGCCAACCGGATCGGTTTCTCGTCGGCTGCGGTCACCGCCTCGGTGTGGTGCTACACCGATGAGGACACGAGGCAGTGGTGGGGCTCGACCTGGGCGGCCCGGATGACCCGCTCGGCCGTGGCCGAGCAGGCGTTGGCCGAAGGTATCGCCACCGCCGACGAGCTCGAGGCGGTCGCCGACGGCTTCCGGGCGTGGGCCGATCACCCCGACGGCTTCTTCTCGATCCTCCACGCCGAGCTGATCGCCACCCCCTGATCGCGCTGGTACGGCGGGTGCTTCGAAAGCCGAGGCGACTGCGATCACCCGTACGAGAGCACTGCGATCAACGGAACGAGAAGACTGGCGACGAGGCAACCGCCCGCCCGGCGAGCAGGCCCCGCTGACGCAGTTCGGGCATGACGCCCTCCCCTACCCAGTGAGCCTCTTCCAGGTGGGGATAGCCCGACAGGATGAACTCGTCGAAGCCGTACCGGTGGTACTCGGCCAACCGGTCGGCCACCTCGACATACGACCCGACCAGGGCGGTGCCCGCCCCGCCCCGTACGAGGCCGATGCCGGCCCACACGTTCGGATGGATCACCAACCGGCCCGTGTCGGAGCCGTGCAGCTGAGCCATTCTCCGCTGACCTTCCGACATGGTCGCTTCGAAGTCGCGGCGGGCAGCGGCGATGTCGGCTTCGGAGATCCCGGCCAAGAGGGCGTCGGCGGCGGCCCACGCCTCCTCGGCCGAGGGCCGGGCGATCACGTGGAAACGGATGCCGTAGCGGATCGCTCGGCCCTGCTCAGTGGCCCGGGCCTCGACGTCCGCCCGCTGCTTGGCTGCGGCTTCGGGGGGCTCACCCCACACGAGATAGACGTCGGCTTGCTCGGCCGCCACCCGCTTGGCATCGTCGGACGCGCCCCCGAAGTAGATCTCGGGCACCGGATCGGGCACCGCCCTGGTCGTAGCCCCCTCGACCCGGTAGTGGGTGCCGCTGTAGTCGATCGGCTCTCCCGACCACGCCTGGCGCATGATCGCCAGGAACTCGCCGGTCCGCTCGTAGCGGGTCGACTTGTCGGCGAAGTCGCCAAACCGGTGCAGCTCCCGGGGCTCGGCTCCGGTGACGACGTTGACCAGCATCCGGCCGCCGGACATCCGCTGGTAGGTACTCGCCATCTGGGCCGCAAGCGTCGGCGACAGCAACCCCGGACGGAAGGCGACGAGGAACTTGATCCGCTCCGTGAGCGGGACGAGCGACGCCGTGGTGATCCAGGCGTCCTCGCAGCCGGTTCCGCACGGGGTGAGCATCGCCTCGAACCCGTTGGCCTCGGCGGCCAACGCGACCTGGGCGAGATACTCCCGCGCTGGCGGCCGCTGACCCGGCTTGTCCACGGCGGGCAAGACGTCGCGGGCGTCACCCCCGGTCGGGAGGAACCAATGGAGCTTCATCTCCCGGCGCTCATCGCTGGCCGACGGCGGGACCGACGGCGGTGACGGGAGGTCGTGGTCCGTGGTCATTCGTCGGCTCCCCCCAGGTCGTCGAGGGCCCGGGCTCGGAGCTCGATTTTGCGAATCTTCCCCGAGGGGGTCATCGGCATCTCGTCGACGAAGAGCACCGCTCGGGGGATCTTGTAGCTGGCGATCCGGCCCCGGAGCCGGCCGATGAGGTCTTCCTCGGTCACGAGCGCGTCGTCGGCGTCCTTGCTACGAACCACGTAGGCGACCGGCACCTCCGATAGTCGCCCGTCGGGGTAGGCCACCACGGCCACCTCGGCCACGCCCGGGACCTCGAGGAGGTAGCCCTCGACCTCGGCCGGCGAGAGGTTCTCACCCCCGACCTTCAGCATGTCCTTGTACCGACCCATGAACACCACGTGACCGTCGGGCCGGATCGTCGCCATGTCGCCGGTGTCGAGCCAGCCTTCCTCGTCGATCGCAGCCGCGGTGGCGTCCGGGTCTGCCCAATA
>JAOTYQ010000553.1 GCA_029861725.1 Acidimicrobiia bacterium
CGACGAGCCTCCGGGCAAAGGCTTCACCGATGCCTCGGGCGGCACCGGTGACGATCGCGGTCTGTCCTCTCAAGCCGGCCATGGTCGAGAATGCTACTGCCCGGGCCGGTCCTCGGCTGGGTTGACGGCGGCAAGGACGCTCGGCGCGACGAGCCACCAGCGTTTGCCCCGTTCTCAGACGGCGCGTTCGCCGCCGAGTGAGGTTCGGCTGCCGCGGCCGCGACCGACGAGCCGGCGTCGACGCAGCGCTCGATCTCGGCGGCGACGTCGTCTTCCCAGAGCCCCACGTGGTGCACCCCCGGACGTTCACGCCCATCCCAGATGCTTCCGGGTGAGCCCTCGAGCAGCTCGATGTGCTGCGGACCCTCGCAGGAGTAGACGAAGGTGAGCTGAACGGTCTTGAGCCAGCGGTCGGGTGTCCAGACGGGTGAAGGCCATACTGGCCGCAGCCACCGGGAGGTCCCATGATCATCATCGCCGGCACGATCGATTTCGATTCGGCCCGGAACCGTGACCGAGCGGTAGAGCTCGGACGCCCTCTCCAGCAGGCGACCCGGGAGGAGGAGCCGGGCTGCCTCGCCTACTGCTTCGCTCCCGATCCGTGCATCGACAGCAGAATCCAAGTCTACGAGCTCTGGGCCGATGAGCCGTCGCTCGCCGCTCACTTCGAGCACGACAACTACCTGAACATGCGAGACACGCTCGGAAGGTGTGGGATCGTCGACGCCGATAACAACAAGTACCGATGCGATTTGGCGGAACCCGTCTATGACGACACCCGCACCCCACGAGCGGACTTCTTCACCGCCTGAGGCGGCCATCGCTGAGGGATCCGGCGGTGGCGGGGCGATAGAGGAGCCGAGTAGGTTCGATCCCGAGTGACGAACAGGAACAGCCAGCCATGACAGCCAGCGACGGGCCGGGTCTGGCCCGCTCTCCCGGAATCACCTACCAGCAGCTCCTCGACGCCGACACCCACGACGTCCCCGAGGTGCTCCGGCTCGACCACCCCCGCTACCTCGGCAGCGACGACATACCGGTCACCCGCTATACGAGCCGGGCATGGCACGAAGCCGAGGTGGCGCACGTGTGGCGCAAGGCGTGGCAGTACGCCTGCCGGACGGACGAGATCCCCGAGGTCGGCGACTACTACGTGTACGAGATCGTCCGCGACTCGTACTTCGTGATCCGCACCGACGACGGGATCAAGGCCTACGTCAACGCCTGCTTGCACCGCGGTCGCCGACTCAAGGATCACGACGGCCGGTGCAGTGAGATCCGCTGCTCGTTCCACGGGTTCGCGTGGAAGCTCGACGGTGGGCTGCAGGACATCCCGGGCGACTGGGACTTCCCCCACGTGAAGCCCGAGGAGTGGTCGCTACCCGAGGCCAAGGTCGCCGAGTGGGCAGGCTTCGTGTTCATCAACCCCGACCCCGGGGCCGAGTCGCTCCACGACTTCCTCGGGGACATCGTCGACCAGTTCGAGGTATGGGACCTCGAACGGCGCTACAAGCAGGCGCATGTCGCCAAGGTCATCGACGCCAACTGGAAGGTGGTACAGGAGGCCTTCTGCGAGGCGTACCACGTGAACGCCACCCACCCCCAGATCATGCCGTACCTCGGCGACACCAACTCCCAGGTCGACATCTGGGAGAACTTCGCCAGGGTCATCACCCCGGGCGGCACACCCAGTCCGCTCCTCGACTGGCAGCCGACCGCCGATGAGATGATGCGTTCGATGATGGACGTCCGCCACGACCAGGCATCGCCGATCGAGCTCGATGACAGCGCCGACATGCGGGCGGTGGCAGCGGCCGCCGGCCGGGAGCGATGGCGGGCCGTCGCCGGTGACGAGTGGGTTGACTCGATGTCCGACGCCGAGCTGATGGACTCCATCGACTACACGATCTTCCCCAACTTCCATCCCTGGGGAGCGTTCAATCGAATCGTGTACAGGTTCCGGCCGAACGGCGACGACCATCGCTCGGCGATCATGGAGTGCATCTTCCTCGCCCCGTACCAGGGCGAGAGGCCACCGCCGTGCTCTGTCCACTGGTTGGGTGACGATGAGACCTTCACCGACGCCCGCGAGCTCGGGATGCTCGGCAAGGTCTTCAACCAGGACCTGTTCAACATGCCGAAGGTGCAGCTCGGTCTGGAGACGACCCGCAAGGCCGGGATCACGCTCGGCAACTACCAGGAGGCCAAGGTCCGGTGGCTCCACTACAAGCTCGGCGAGTGGGTCGAACGGGGGCGGGCCGAAGCCGGCGAGGTCTCGGTCGGGTTGCCGGGCTCGGAATCGAACGGATCGAGCTGATGCTCGGCCTGCGACACCCGCTCACCAACGCCCTCTACGAGCAAGACGGCAACGGCAACGTTGCGGTGACCGACGGTGACCGCCATGGCCTCTTCACCGCCGAGGGCTGGTGGATCAGCGGCGAGCTGCGGGAGTGCGACCCGCAGCTGTGCGGGTGGGTGGCCGGTCCCCAGGTCGCCACTCACCGGAGGGCAGCGGACGCGCCCGACCCCTGACGTCGAAGCAGGCTGGCATCAGCTCCGCCCGGCCATCCACTCGGCGGTCGCTCTCGCCATCTTCGCCCCGTCGTAGCCGATCCGCTGCGTTGGCTCCACTTCGAGGATCACCCGCCGAGGGGAGTCGAGGAACTCGATGAAACTCTTCTGGCGCCCCTCGTCATCGCCTTGGAGCGCAGCGGCCAGCGCCGGATAGAACCACGCCTTCGTGGCGTCGTCGTCCCGGACTGTGCACGTGCCCTTCCAAGTGATCGCCTTGTTGCGCGGCAGTGGTGAGCCGGTGCTGGTGACCACGATGCAGACGCGCGGGTCGCGACGTACGGCATGGATGCGGGCTCGTTGGTTCGACGCGGTCAACCAGAACCTCCCCTCCCGCCAGACGTAGGACATGATGACGCCGACCGGCCAACCCTCGGCGTTCGACCAGATGAACGTGCACTCGTTGTGGGCGAGCAGCAGCTGCTCCTCGACGTCGGGGTCGAGGTCGTAGACCGACACGTCCTCGTAGTTCTCTTCGGGGTGGTCGCTCATGATCGCTCCCTTCGTCCGGTTTCAGCCCGCCTTGGCGTCGTCGCGAATGACCTGCGCTCCGGCCGGGTCGACCGGCATCCCGTGCACCCACTGGTTGTGTGCGTGGCCGACGTGCTGGAGCCCGAATGCCGACTGTAGGGCCACCGGGAAACCCATCGCATCGACCGACTGGTTGACCGACATCTTGGCCAGCTTCAGACCCATGCTCGGCCGGGAAGCGATCTTCTCGGCCAGCGCCAGGGTCTCGGCTTCGAGCCGCTCCCTTGGCACCACCCGATTGACCATGCCGATCGCCTTCGCTTCCTCGGCTTCCATCGCCTCGCCGGTGAACAACAGCTCCTTGGCCCGGCGAGCCCCCAGCTCGAACGCGTGGGCGAAGTACTCCACCCCGTTCACGCCGAAGGCGACCACCGGATCGGAGAACGTTGCGTCGTCGCTGGCCACGACGAGGTCGCACGGCCACACCAGCATCAACCCACCGGCGATCACCTTGCCGTGGACCTGAGCGATCGTCGGCTTCGGCAGCGCCCGCCACCGGTTGCAGAACCCGAGGTAGATCTCTTCCTCGCGGGCCATCATGCCTTCGTCGCCGGGCTTGGTGAACCCGCCGACCGGTCCGACCGGGGTGAACTCGTCGAAGGCCGCCGAGTCCCGCAGGTCGTGCCCCGACGAGAAGTGCTTGCCGTTGGCACCGAGGATGATCACCTTGACGTCGTCGTCGGCGACCGCCACGTCGAAAGCAGAGTTCAGCTCGTAGAGGAGGCGCTTGTCTTGGGCGTTGGCCACCTCGGGCCGGTCGAGCATGATCCTGGCAACCGCCGGAGCTGCGAGCTCGTACGTGATCGTCTGGTAGGTACGGGGATCGCTCATCGCCCCAACCTAGTGCCGGATCCTCATGGGTGGGTCTCGTGATTCGCGCCACGTTCTCACGGGCTGATCGAGAACTCGCCGAGGGCGAACGCCTGGTTGCCGGCAGCGTCGACGGCCATCAGCTCGAACTCATAGCTCTCGCCGGCAGCGAACAGCTCGGGAAGAAGCCGGATCGCGGTGATCTCGGCCGGGACCTCGAAGGTGTAGTCGATGTTCAGCGCGATCGGATCCTGTCCCTCCGG
>JAOTYQ010000554.1 GCA_029861725.1 Acidimicrobiia bacterium
CGTTGTCCATCTCCATCGGCGGGTACATGCTGTCGGCGTAGAAGTCGAGATGGCCTGAGGTCTCGAACAGCCGGGCGTTCGAGAGGTGGGGCGTGTAGGCGAACTGGTAGCCGCCCGTCTCGTGGCGATGGCGCGAGTAGTCCTCCATCAGCTTCCGGACGATCGCCCCCTTCGGGTGCCACACGGCGAGCCCCCCGCCCAGCTCCGAGGGGAACGAGAGCAGGTCGAGCTCGTTGGCCAGGCGGCGATGGTCGCGCTTGGCCGCCTCTTCCAGGCGGTGCAGGTGAGCCTTGAGCTGCTTCTCGCTGGCCCATGCGGTGCCGTAGATGCGCTGCAGCATCGGCTGGTGTTCGTCGCCCCGCCAATAGGCGCCGGCCACCTTCATCAGCGTGAAGTGAGCGAGCCGTCCCGTCGACGGGACGTGGGGGCCCACGCACATGTCGACGAAGGCGTCGCTGTTGCGGTAGAAGCTGATCGCGGCGGCGTCGCCGACCTCGCCCGATAGCTCCTGGTCGCCGTCGCCGCCGGTGACCCGCTCGATGATCTCTTGCTTGAATCGGTGGCCATCCATCAGCTCCAGCGCCTCGTCGGCCGACATCTCGGAGCGGACGAAAGGCTGGTCGGCCGCGACGATGTCGCGCATCTTGGCCTCGATGCGGGCGAGGTCATCGTCGTGGAACGTCTGACCGTCTGGCAGCTCGAAGTCGTAGTAGAAGCCGTCCTCGATGGGCGGCCCGATGGCGAACGTCGCCCCGGGCCACAGCTCGAGCACGGCCTGGGCGAGCACGTGGGCCGTCGAGTGACGGAGCGTCTCGAGCCCCAGATCCGACTCGGCGGTGACGATCTCCACGCTCTGCCCGTCGTCCAGCGTGGTCGACAGGTCGCGCTGCTCGCCGTCGACGACGGCGATCACGGCGTCGGCGGCCAGCCGCCTTCCGATCGACGCCGCCAACTCTACCGCGGTCGACCCCTCGGGAAGGTGCCGTTGCGAGCCGTCGGGTAAGGAGATCGCGATGTCAGCCACGGCTCCACTCTAGGGCGGGGAGCTTCGAGCTTCGGTCGGATTGCGGACCAGCCGTCCGGCGCTCAGCCCGTCGACACCAGCGGTCGGCTGACCAGCACCTCGGTCGACGATCGGCGCGGCAGGGTCGGGGTCGAGTCGATCTCGGTCGGCGGTGCGGTCGGCCGCTGGTCGTCCTGGGCGTAGCGGGGGACGTACTCCTGGCCGGTCAGGCGCTGGATCTCGAACATCACCTCGTCGATCAGCTCCCGGTACACGGTGTGGTCGCCGATGCGCGACCGGTAGCGCTCGACCGGGATCGGGGGGCCGAACGTCACCGTCATCGGCTTGAACGGGCGCGGGACGACCGCGTCGACAGGCTGGACCTCGGCGGTGCCGAGCAGCCCGACGGGGACGATCGGTGCCCCGGTCTCGATCGCGAGGCGGGCGGCGCCGGTATGACCGCGATACAGCTTCCCCGACCGGCTGCGGGTGCCCTCCGGATAGATGGCGAACAGGCCCCCGCCCTCGAGCACGGAACGAGCCACATCCAGCGCACCCTTCGAGTGCTCACCGCCACGGCGGTCGATCGGGATCATCCCCAACGCCGGGAACAGCCACCTGGTCCTCCAGTCGTCGAGATACTCGGCCTTCCCGACATACAGCACGGGCCGGTCGAGCACCGACGGCAACAGGAACGAGTCGATGGCCGCGAGGTGGTTGGGACACAGCACCGCCGGCCCGGTGGTCGGCACGTGCTCCACACCGTTGACCTCGATCCGGAAGAGCAGCCGGAACACCGGATTCAGCAGCCGCTTGGCCAGTCGCTGGTGGCGTCCGTAAGTACGGTTCGCAGCAGCCCTGTCGTCGGCCCGGTCTCGCTCGATCGTTTCGATGCTCATGATCCTGTCACGTTCCAGCAAGCTCCGCTGGAGGCCGAACTCCAGGAACCCTGCGGGTGTCCGGGGCAGTCGCCCCCCGACGTAGCGACCGCTAGGTCGGAACGTCCTTGGCTCGACGGACCGAAGCGATGCCGGCCCTGGCGTTGGGGCCGTACGCCGATCGGTTCAGGGTCGGTGGCCCGGCCTCGACGTCGATGCCGAGCAGCAGCCCGGCCTCGGAGACGCCGTCGCCCCATGCCGCCGCGGCGTCGATGGCGGCGACGGCGGCCGGCGTGTCGAGGTCGTCGTCCAGGGCGGCCCGGACCTCGGCGAGGCCGCCGCTGCCGACACCGGCATCGAGCCAGCGCTCGAGCCGAGCGGCCGCGGCCGGCATGATCTCGTCGCTCCAGTCCCACGGCGTGCGGTAGTGGTTGGCGACGATCCCGAGCCTGATCGCTCGGGTGTCATAGGTCTCGCGGAGGTCGGACACGAACACGAGGTTCCCGAGCGACTTCGACATCTTCTTCCCGTCCTTGTGGACCATCGCCTGGTGCATCCAGTGCCGGACGAAGGGCTTGCCGGTCGCCGCTTCGGATTGGGCGGCCTCGCACTCGTGGTGGGGGAAGATCAGGTCGCTGCCGCCGCCGTGGAGGTCGATGGTGGTGCCGAGCTCCCGGAGGGCGAGTGCCGAGCACTCGATGTGCCACCCCGGCCGGCCGGGACCCCACAGCGTCTCCCATGCCGGCTCGCCCTCGGCCGACGGCTGCCACAGGACGAAGTCGAGCGGGTCCCGCTTGCTCGGGTCGTCGGGGTTCCCACCCCGCTCTGCGGCCAGTCGGAGCATGGTGTCGCGGTCGTAGCCGGACAGTTCACCGAACCGGTCCCAGCTGTTGATGTCGAAGTAGACGCCGCCCCCGCTCTGATACGCGTGGCCGTTCTCGAGCACCATGCCGATGAAGCTCCGGATCTCGGCGATGGCCGAGGTGGCCCGGGGCTCACTCCAGCTGGGGATCATCCCGAGCGCATCCATGTCGTCGTCGAACCGGGCGGTCTCGGCCGCTGCCAGGTCGAGGTAGTGGACGTCGAGCTCGCGAGCCTTGCGAAGCATGTCGTCGTCGACGTCGGTCACGTTGCGAACGCAACGGGTCTCGTGGCCGAGATCGCGCAGGCGTCGCTGCAGTACGTCGTAGCCCACGTAGGTGGCGGCGTGGCCGAGATGGGTGGCGTCATAGGGGGTGATGCCGCAGGTGTACATCGTCACGACATCGCCCACCTCGAACGGAACGACGGCGGCCCGGGCGGTGTCGTAGAGCTTCATCACGGTGACCGAGAGTACTGCCGGGTGGCGAGTTGATCCCAGACGAGACCGCCAACGACCGCCGGGGAGAGCCGAGGCGAGCCCAGACGTAACCTCTGGCCTCCGGGATCGGTCAGACGAGCGTGGCTCTTCTCGACGGAAAGAAACTGCTCATCACCGGAGTGCTCACCGATGACTCGCTGGCCTTCGGTGTCGCTCAGCTCGCACAACGGGAGGGGGCGGAGATCGCGCTGACCAGCTTCGGGCGGGCCATGCGGCTCACCGGGCGAACCGCCCGCAAGCTCGACACCGAGCCGCCGGTCTACGAGCTCGACGTCACCGACCCGGCCCAGGGTGAAGCGTTGCGGGCCGAGCTCGAGCGGAGTTGGGGCCGGGTCGACGGTGCCCTGCACTCGGTCGGCTTCGCCCCCGAGACCTGCCTTGGCGACGATTTCTTTGCGCCAGACTGGGACGATGTCTCGGTAGCGGTGCACGTGTCGGCCTACTCGCTCCGCACCCTGGCCGACGTCGTGACCCCGCTCATGACCGATGGCGGTTCGCTCGTCGGGTTGACGTTCGACGCGTCGGTGTCGTGGCCGGCCTACAACTGGATGGGCGTGGCCAAGGCGGCCATGGAGTCGCTCAACCGCTACCTGGCCCGAGAGCTCGGTCCGGGGGGCATCCGCTGCAACCTGGTGGCCGCCGGGCCGATGCGGACGATCGCCGCCAAATCGATTCCCGGGTTCGCGGCGTTCGAGGACGAGTGGGTCAAGCGGGCCCCGCTCGGGTGGGACGTGAACGATTCCGAGGGGGTTTCGCGAGCCTGCGTCGCTCTGCTGTCGGACTGGTTCCCTCAGACCACCGGATCGATCATCCACGTCGACGGCGGCTACCACTCCATCGGTGCCTAGGTCATGCGGCGGTCATGCTGCGGTCATTGGGCGCCGGAGCAGACCGCGGCGACGTCGATGTACGGGTTG
>JAOTYQ010000555.1 GCA_029861725.1 Acidimicrobiia bacterium
ACGATGGTGTCCTACGACCTGCTGGGCGGCCACGAACGACTGACTGGAGACGCGGAATCACGTCGAAGACCGCCACCGTGGCGGCGGGCCGACGAACTCGGTGACGCCCATCGGCGGCCTTCCGGAGCATCTGCTGACGAGCGGGCGATCACCTCTGACGTGAGGGCGCACGGATGCGGTTTGGCCGGCGAGCAGTAGGTGGGCCAGTCCCGGGGGACGGTGACCCGGCCGTTCGGCCGACGTGAGCATGGTCGCTGTCGTGTAACCGAACTGTTACAGTCTCAGCTCGTCTGTCGCCTTTCGTCGGGATCAGGTTTTCCTGCGCGACCCGATCTGGAGAGTCATGATCACTACGACGCCCTCCAACACCGGAGCCTCCGGACGCCCAGAGCCGGAGGTGGCGGACCTCGCATCGTCGGCGCAGCCCGCCACCGGTCGACCGGTCGGCTCCCGTTTTCCCACCACCGCGCGGTGGGTGGCTGGGTTGGCGCTGGTCTCCCTCGTCGTGGCGGCGGCCGCCGTCTACTACGTGACCAGCCCGGTCCGCGTCGACCTCTCGGTCGACGGGCAGACCCAGTCGATCGACACCCGCGCCGGCTCGGTAGCCGACCTGCTCGTCGACCAGGACATCACCGTCACCGACGCCGACATGGTCGACCCGCCGCTCGATGCCGAGCTCGCCGAGGGCGACAGGATCGTGGTGCGCTTCGCTCGGCCGCTCATCGTCGTGATTGACGGCTCCGAGACCGTCCACACCACGACGAAGCTCACGGTCGGTGACGCCCTCGAGGTCGTCGACGTCCCGATTGACGGAGCTGCGGTCTCTGTCCCGCTGACCGAGGCGCTCCCCCTCGCTGGAACAACGGTCGAGATCATCACACTGAAGTCGATCACCCTGGATGTCGGCGGCGAAGCTCTCGACGTCACGAGCACCGCCAAGACGGTGGGCGACGTGCTCGACGACGAGGGCATCGTGCTCTCCGAGACCGACACGCTCATCCCCTCGGCCGACACCGCAGTGACCGACGCGATGACGATCACCGTCACCCGGATCCGCGTCGAGAACGAGACCCGAACCGAATCCATCGCCCACGACACCGTCGAACGAAACGAACCGGACCTCACCGTCGGTACCCGCAAGGTCGTGACCGAAGGCGTTGACGGGGCGCAGGACGTGACCTACTCCGTCACCTACACGAACGACGAGATAACCTTGGAGCAGGTGCTGTTCACCACGGTGACCGAGCAGGCGGTGACCGAGGTCATCGCCGTCGGCACCAAACCAGCCGCCGCCCAGACCGTCGACCCAGGCGTCTCGGCCGGTGGTGCGGCCTCCGACCTCAATTGGGCGGCTCTCGCCGACTGCGAGTCCAGCGGCAACGCCAAGGCTGTGAACCCTGCCGGCTACTACGGTCTGTACCAGTTCAGCCTCGCCACCTGGGCATCGGTCGGCGGGACCGGCAACCCGGTCGATGCCACGCCGGCTGAGCAGACCACCCGGGCCCAGAGTCTGTACAACAGGTCGGGTGCCGGGCAGTGGCCGCACTGCGGCCCCCGTCTCTTCGAATAGCGGGTTCTGGGGACAGACCCGGATCACCATCCGCCCGACGGCAGCGAAACGGCGGTCCGGTGTCGCCGGGTGTCGGTACTGTTGGGTCCCATGGACCAGGATGTCAGTCCAGGTCAGTTCCGGTACTCGAACTTCGCTGTTGAACTGGGTTCCGGACGCCTCCTGACACTTCATGGTGCCGACGACGAGACGGTCGAGGCGATGAAGGTCCGGTGCCGGGCACTCGAGGTTCGATGTCCGGTGGAGCGCTGTCTTTCGCCGGAGCTCTCGGCCACCGTCGGGTATGTCCGTGCTGATGGCACGCCGGTCACGGCGTACTTCTCACACAAGTCGGGGGGAGGCGACGGCGGTCATGGACCCGAGTCGTATGCGATTGCCCGGATCAAGCACGCCGTCCGGGATTGGGCGGTCGGGCTCGGCCATCCATCCGAGGTCGATGCTCTGCTACCCGGTACTGACGAGCGGACCGATGTGCTCGTCGACGGGCCAGCGCCGTTTGCCGTCGAGCTGGCGAGAAACGGGATGACGGCTGGCGACTGGGCGGATCGGACGAGTGCGGCCGCCGATGCGGATCGGGATCCGCTCTGGCTGTGGTTGTCCCCGGGTGCGAGTTGCCCGACGTCGTTTCGGATGAGTTGGGTGGTCGGAGAGTACGAGGAGCTCCACGACATCTGGTTTGCCGGGATCGACGGCGACGGAAACGTCCGGGTGGCGATGGCCTCCGGGTACCCGAGGTTCAGCTATGAGGCGAACGCCGAGATCGGCGGCGAGGACATTCCTGGTCTCTGTCGTCCCCTCTGGCGCGACCTGTCCGAGATAGGCCTGAACGGGCGTGGCTTCGTCGATCAGGCGCTCCTCGACATGGCCAATGCCATCGTCGAGGGCGGCAACTGGACCTACAACAACCGAACGGGTCGGATTGAGGAGTTCCTGGGGCGGCCTCGAACGGCCGAACGAACACTGTTCGACCACTCCGTTGAGCCCAACGATGTGGATCGATCGGGATGGTCGCCAGAGGAGCTGGCGAACCCCGGAACTCGGTGGTTCCGTGACATCCTCCACGATCGGCGACATCAAGCGTTCCTCGACGGCCTCGACGACCTATGCGCCTACGATTGGGGTGCGTCGGTGGCCGACGACACCGGTTAGCCGCCCATGTTCCCCATATCGTTCATCTCGCTCATCTGCATGACCGCACCGGGGTCGAGGCCCGGAGCCAGACCGGGAACGAAGACCAACGCGCCGGCGTAGATCAAACAACCGATACCGACGGCCCGGGCGAACGCCTCACCTCGCCGCCACTTCTTCTCAATTGCAATCACGACGGCAAGACCGAGCATGGCGATGACATTCATTACGCCGAACGCCACCATCAGCACCATTAGTGCCCAGCAGCAACCGAGGCAGAACCACCCATGGCTAGCGCCAGCCCGCACGTCGCGAAGCGAGCCCCGGTAGCTCAGGTAGTGCACGAGGTGGCCGATTGGCGTGCGGCAGTGACTCAGGCACTGGAACTTGAGCGGAGTGAGCTGGTAGATGCCAACGGCGGCAAATGTCATGACAGCGGCCGCTCGTGCCGCTGTTGGTCGTTCGGCTGCGAGGTCCTCGAAGAAGGCTGCAAGGGCGAAAGCCACAATGCCAACCGCTGACCACACACCGAGGTAGCCCGCACCCAACGCGGCGAGCCGCGACCCTCGATGACTGGTGACCGTAGCCGAGTACATCCCGACGAACGGACCGACCGACGGCAGCATCATCGCCGCCATCATGAAGGTCCACATGATCACGAACGACATGAGGCTCATGCGCATCGTTCCAGGCATGGCGCCCATGTCCATGTCGCTCGCCCAGGCGATGGTGACCGCCCATGCGGCGGCCGACGCGAGCATGACGGCCGACGTCACCGGTGACATCGCCTGCCGAATGGCAGGTACCGCCATCAAGCCGCCCAGGAGAACCTGTTGGCAAACCCGGAGAGCCCGTCGCCGGACCAGTCGAACCCGAACATCGAGTTCTTGGCCCCGTTGGCCACCCCGATGTCGAGTGTCGGACCGGCCGGATGGACGACGATGTTGGTGAGCTGCACGGGGCTGCCATCCTCGGCTGTCTCCATGGCCAACTGATAGTCGATCGCATCACCAACGACGATGTGGTGGCTCTTGCCGTCGTGATTGACCGTGACGGGCAGACGCTCGACTCCGAGAAATTCACCGATCAACGGCGCCAGGCCAGCCATTGGCCCACCACTGGCACCGGAGAAAACCCCCGCCAGGGCTTCGGCCTGTTCGTCCGATGCGTTGTCACCGACGATGAGGCCAGCCTTGAAGTTGCCATCCAGCATCTGTGGCGGCGTCTCCATCACGACCACGCAAGTCGTGCCACGTACGTCAACCCCATCGACAGAACCTCCGTCGACCTCAAACAGCAACGCGACGCGGCAATAGTCGTGGGTGGCCGCCCGCGCCATGTTGGACCAAGTGCATGGACACACGGCGTCACACGAACAATTCTCGTAGTACATCCCTTCTATGGTCCAGCTCATGGGTCCCCTCCTCGTAGGTCTATTGGGCGAGCACCACTAA
>JAOTYQ010000556.1 GCA_029861725.1 Acidimicrobiia bacterium
GGGAGCGGCCAGCCATCGGTCGCCGGGGTTGGCGAGGTCGGCCAGGACATCGCCGGTGTCGTGGTCGAGGACGACGGTGCCGACCGGCACCGGCACGTCGAGGTCGTCACCCCGTTTGCCGTGCTTGCCGCTGCCCTGGCCGTGGGTTCCGCTGGCCGCGATCCGATGGGGGTGATCGCGAAAGGCGAGCAGCGAGGCGACGTTGCGATCGGCTTCGAGCCAGACCGTGCCTCCGTGACCTCCGTCGCCCCCATCGGGCCCGCCGTAGGGCACATGGGCTTCTCGCCGAAACGAGACGCAACCCGCTCCCCCGTCGCCTCCCCGGGCGCAGAAGTTGCATTCGTCAACGAAGTTCGACACCTACTGGAGGATAGAGCCGTCTCCCGGAGCTGCCCGACGAGTTGCCCCCGACTGAGTCCCTGACCCACACCGCAGGCACTAGCCGAGGAGTTCGCGCTGCGAACTCCCGAAGGCCGTCTCCGGACGGCCGACTCAGTCCACCAGGTGGACGGGGCCGCCGACTACCCGAACCGACCATGTGGTGCGGTCGGTGACGGTGATACCGCTGATCGGGGTGTACCGGACCTTCCACCAGCAGTTGCCGCCGCAGTTGTAGGACGGGTCGAGATCGCTGGTGATGACGATCCACTGGTCCTGGAACCGGCTCGCGGTGACGTCGAGGCAGGGAACGGAGCTGCACGTGTCGTTGGCCGCATCGGCGGTGTCGGGCCACACCGCAGGGTTGGAGCACATGCTCCCGACGCTGCAGTTGGCGAGCCGGAAATCGAAGTCCACCTCGTTGCCGGCCGGGTCGAGGAACTGGACGTTGTCCATGCCCTCGCCAGGATCGAACATGGTGATCTCGACGGTGCTGCCGGCATGCTCGTCGCTGATATCGGCGAGGAAGAACTCGGCAGGCTGGCCGGCGATGGCCCCGCCACCGAAGCTCGGCCGGTAGAGCGAGAGCCAGTCGAGGGCATAGATGTCGGGGCACGTCGGGTTGAGCACCGACGTGCAGAGCTGGGTGTCGGCGATCGGCCGAGCTCGCAGAGCGAAGGAGTTCAAGTTGTACTCCAGCACGTTCTGGCGAACGTTGGCCTGGATGTACCAGCGGCCTTCGTTGGCCGCCCCGGCCGGGATCGTGTAGACGGTGTACCAGCGACCGCCGGCGCCGCTGCCACCGGTGCAGTCGGTCAATTGGTACAGGGTGTTGACGACCGGTGCCGAGGCGAGATTGTCGTCGTGGTTGAGCTCGGTGTTGTCGTTGGCAAAGACTCGGAAGTTGAGCCGGGGCCCGCCCCAGAAGTTGTCCTCGGCGCTGTAGAGCAGGTCGGCCGGGTTGGCGTCGGTGCACAGCCCGGGCTCGAAGACCTCCAACGCCACTTGGCCGGCACCGGGAGGCACGTCGACGATGAAGGTGTACCCGTCCGGGTTCAGGGTCGGGTTGGGCCCCATGTTGGGGGTGCCGCAGGCATCCCAGTGCACGCCACCGGCCTGTACGGCTCCGAAGAAGCCGACCGAGAACGGGTCGCCCTGCTGGTGGTCCTGGCACCAGCCGTTGAGGCTGAGCCACACACCGTCGGGGGTGATCCCCAGCTCGGAGCTGTCGAGGTTCCCGGTGCCGAGCCCGTTGCTGGGGTTGCCCATGCGGACCGGGGGCGTGACGGCGGCAACGGCTCGGCGCTCGATGTTGATGCTGTCGAGCACGACGGCTCCGAAGAACGACGGTGACTGGGTCGTGATGTCGACCCGCAGGCCGCCGTCGGCGGTCAGGCCGGGAACGCTGACGCTGGCGTTGGCGGTGCCGCCGTTCACTGCTACCCAGGCAGGATCTCGGAACCCGTTGCGGGCGGCGACGTCGAGGGCAGCCTGGGTGGCCGAGGCCTGGTCTGGGAGCCACACGGTGCCGGCAAGAGCGGCGGAATCGGCCGCTCGCTGGGTCTGGTCGGCGCGGATGTACCAGGCACCGACGTCGGTGGCGAGGGCGGCGAAGATCATCAGCGGGATGAGGAGCAAAGCCGTCATCGGCATCACGTAGCCGGCGTCCCTGTCCGGCCCCGAGCGGTCGTCGTGAGCGCCGCCGGTCGGTCTGGTCGTGGGGTCTGCTTTGTCGTGCAAGGTCATGTCCCGGGCTCGATACGCATCACCGTTGTCTCCGCCATCGTGTGGGTGCCGCCGCCGAAGAAGCCGGTGAGGTAGTCCCGCTGGAATTCAACGTGGACGCCGACGTAGGTGGCGGTCTGCTGCGTGTCGTCCCGATCGGTCACCGAGCACCAGTTGCCGTCGTTCGGGCCGCACGACGACCCGCTGCCCCAGAGGACCGGGTTGCCCAGGGTGGCCAGGCTGGCGGCGTCGTAGACGTTGCAGTTGGCGGCCCCGCTGTAGCCAGCGGTGGCGGTGACGCAGGGCGCCGGCATGTTGCCGTTGGCGTCGGCCTCGAAGATCACGATCCGGCTGATCGTCCCGTCGACCGCACCGACTCCAGCCTCGATCGCTCGCAACGCCTCGTTGTCGGCCTCCGGCAGGGTTCCCAGCTGACTGCCGACCCGGGCCCCCGACCGGCTCGCCTGAGTCAGCGACTGGTGGTCACTCCAGGCCATGCCGATCTCGAAGATGCCGAGCACGAACGTCGACAGGATGGTGGCGACCAGGGCGAACTCCACCAGGGCGGCGCCTCGCTCGCCGCTGCGGCGTGATCGGTTCGTTCGGGCCTTGTTCATCAGTTGGCGTCCGGTTCGAGTCGGATGATCCTGGTCTCGGTCAGCTCGCGGCCATCGCCGAACAGTCCGGTGATGAACCGGTGGCGGGTCTGGATGTGGATGCCCAGGTAGTCGGTGCCAGCGCTCAGGCTGGTCTCCCGGTCGGTCGGGCACCAGAACCGATCGACTGCGGTGGCGGCACAGCGGAAGTTGCCGGTGTCGGCGCCGGTCACCGGGTCCTCGATCTCGAGGAAGAAGTCAGCCGGGGTGTACCGGTTGCAGGCCGGAGCCGTCGGGTTGAGGGGGTCGTAGGCCTGGGAGGCGGTGAGGCACACCGGCGGGACGACGTCGTTCGGTCCCGTCGCCCGGAACACGACGACGTAGTCGAGGTCCTGGAGTTCCATCGCCTGGATGCCGTGCTCGACCGACCGGATGATGAGGTAGTCCGAGTCGGGGAACTGACCGTTGACGCTGGCGGCGCGGGCGCCCTGCACGGCGCCGTTGTTGGTGGTGAGGGAATTGCGGAAGAGGAGACCGAACTCGAAGATCCCGAAGATCAACGCGAAGAAGACCGGCGTCACGAACGCCGCTTCGACGATGGCCGCTCCTCGCTCCCGTGAACGCCCGCCGTGCCGTCGTCTCATGGACGTCGTATCGGCCTCGCCGGCCTCGAGGTTTAGCAAGTAGGCCGAGCGGCCAAGGGCCGCATGGGTTCGATGCACTACATCGGCAGGATCCGAGGCCGTCTTGAGCCCGAGCGCGACGAAGGTGCCGGCGCCACGATCCTGCTACCAGTGGCGGATGGCTGTCTTCAGGAGTCGGTGACGATGTCGACGAGGCGGCGGCCCTTGCGGAAGCCGAACTTCACCTTGCCTTCGGCCGTGGCGAAGAGGGTGTCGTCGCCGCCCTTGCCTACGTTGTGACCGGGATGGAACTTGGTGCCGCGTTGACGAACGATGATCGCACCGGGCCGGAGGAGCTCACCGTCGTATGCCTTGACCCCGAGGCGCTTGCTCTGCGAGTCGCGGCCGTTCCGAGTGGAGCCACCGCCTTTGGTCTTCGACATGTCAGCTCCTGTTGATTCCGGTGATCTCGATCGTGGCGTAGGTCTGGCGGTGGCCGAAGCGGCGGCGGTTGTTCGTCTTCGACTTGTAGACGAAGCCGTCGATCTTGGGGCCCTTGGACTCCGAGACGATCGTGGCTGACACGGTCACCCCGGCCAGCTGGGACGGTGTGGCCAGCACCTCGCCACCGTCGACGAGCAGGACCGGCTCGAGGCCGATGCTCTCACCGGGCTCGCCAAGGCGCTCCACCTGTAGCGTCTGGCCCTCTTCTACCCGGTATTGCTTGCCACCGGTGGCTACCACTGCGTACATAGGCTGCTCAGGCTATCTCCGGCCCCACGGCGTCGAAACCAACTCGACGCCGTGGGGCCGTCGTCCCGATCAGGG
>JAOTYQ010000557.1 GCA_029861725.1 Acidimicrobiia bacterium
CCTCGAACAGGACATGGGCGGTCCCGAGGGTGGCATGCCCGCACAGATCGACCTCCGCCGCCGGGGTGAACCAACGGAGATCCCAATCGCCGTCGGCTCGTTTCCGGGGGAACGCCGTTTCTGACAGGTTCATCTCCAACGCCAACGCCTGGAGGAACGAATCATCCCGCTCCTCGGGCAGCAAGGCAACCGCAGCCGGGTTGCCGGTGAAGGGCGTGTCGGTGAAGGCGTCGACCTGGATGATCCTGCTCGTCATCGGTCCATGCTCGCACCCGCTACTGGCGCTGGCTATGACTTTCTGACCGGTGGGCGAGGCAACCGATCTCAGCCGTCGGGATCGAGGCGCCTGGGCCAGGGGAAGACCTGGAGGCCGATGAAGAACGCCGCGAACATGGAGAGGTTGACGAGCACCTCGGCCCGCGGCGGAAGTTCGCCGGCGGCGCTGTTGGTTGCCGCTGCCGCCACGATCGTTGCGACGAGAGCGGTCAGCAGCGCCGCCAGGATGCCGCGGATCACGGCGCGGAACACGTTCGAGATCCGCCGGCGGCGGCGGCGCCGTTTCCGTCGGCGAACGTCCTTGCGGATCGTCTTCGCCTGGAGCTTCGTCTGACGCCGAGATCGGGGCTCGACCACGGCCGCTCCCGCTCGTTGGGGAACGAGGCCGCCAGCCTGCCGGACTGGCACCGGGGGGCCTCCGGGGCTCGGCACCGTTCGCTCGGCCCGCACAGCAGCTCGACCTCGCTGGACCGAAGGCGGCCCGCCTTGCTGGCCGGGTCCCGGGCCTTGTTGGCCGCCGGGGATCGGTCCGGGTGGGGGAGGCTGGCGGTGCTCGGCCGACGGGGGCTGATGTCGAGCAACGGCTTGGCTAGGCCCGGACAGCGTCTGCGGCGCCGCCGCAACTGGTGGAGGCGGCACCATCGACTGGTCTACAGGGTGCTGGCCGGCGATGGGTTGTTGGTTGGCGGGGTAGTGGCCGGCAGCGGGTTGTTGGTTGGCAGGGTAGTGGCCGGCGATGGGTTGTTGGTTGGCAGGGTAGTGGCCGGCAGCGGGGGGCTGGTTCGGGGGGTAGTGGCCTGCAGCGGATCGAGTTGGGGCGTGCTGCCCGACACCGGATTGGCCCGAGCCCGGCGGTCCGGGCGTCGCCACAGATGGCTGGGCCCCTCCTCCTGCGGCGGCTGGTCGGATCTCCCGGGCCGGCCCTGGTCGAGCGCCCTGCCCCCGGTGCTCGGCCGGGGTCTCGCCGGGGCGGGTCGGCGGACGAGGCCCTGGTTGGGTGCCGCTGGAGCCGATCCGACCGGCGCTCCCAGGCTGCGGCACTGGCTCCTGACCGGGTGGAGGCGGCTGAACTCGGGGGTTGAGTGGGATGCTCGGCGGCGGCGGAGGCGGTCCGTCGTCGACCGGAATGCCCGCTGATCCGCCCAGGCGAGCATCGATCCCGTCGTCGAGGGGGTAGACCTCGGTCGGATCGAGACCGGAGTCCGGTTCGGCGTCGAGGTGATCGATGGCTTGGTCGAAGCTCGTCAGGTCGTACTCGTCGCTCTCATTGATGTACGGGTAGGGGGCCTCAATCTTGGTGGTGGATATGGCCACGGTCCGATCCGAAGCCGGCGCTCCGTTGTCATCACTGCGGTCGCGATCGCCGGTGCCACCACCACGGTCTCTACCGTCGCCGAGCCGGGTCGGTGCATCTTCTCGGAACGCAGCCAGCAACCGATCTCGCCACGCCACCGCCGATGGCGGCCGCCTCTCCCGATGGACCGCCAATCCCTCCTCCAACGCTTCCAGCACGCTCGGAGCCAGATCGGCGGTGGCCAGATCGAGCCGCTCGGGATGACGACCGGTCGTCAGCTCGGCGACCACGACAGTGGCGGCGTAGATGTCGGCTCTGAAGTCGGCCCGCCCGTTCGGGTCTGCTTGCTCGGGAGCCATGTAGCCGGCAGTGCCACCGCCGACGGTAACGGCCGAGGCGCCATCGGAGATGTCCCGGGCCAGCCCGAAGTCGGCGAGCACGAGCCGTTCGTCCGCGGCGATCAGCTCGGTCGGGTGCTCGTCGCGTTGCGGTCCGACCGGGCGGATGAGGAGGTTGCTCGGTTTGATGTCCCGATGTACGACGTCTTTCGCGTGGATGGCGATCATGCAGGAGCCGAGCTCGTCGATGAGCCGGAGCAGCGCATCGCGGCTGGGCCGTCCGGTCCGGGTCAGCCGGGCCCGGAGCGTGCCCCCCGAGGCGAGCTCCATGACCACGAACGGCCGACCGTCGTCGGTCTCCCCGAGATCGAAGACGCCGATCAGGCGATCGCTTCCCAGCCGCCGGGCCACCCGCGCCTCAGCGACGAAACGCTTGCGCACCTCGATGTCGGCGCTGTGGTTCTCGGCCAGCACCTTGATTGCAACGGGTGCGTCGAGCTCGGGATCGCGGGCGGAGAAGACCGACGCGAACCCGCCGATTCCGATCCTGCCGATCACCTCGTAGCGACCGAAGCGGACCGGGACCGTTGGATCTCGCTCGACGATCGACCGGTCGAGCTTGATCGTGCGGTCGTACGGCGGCTCGGGTCGGCCCGAGGCGTGGGGCGTCGGTGAGCTGTCGGCGTCGGCCTTCGTCGGTTTGTCGGCCTCGTCGACCATCGATGCCCTATTCCGGTGAGTCGTTATGCCGCCGAGTCCACCAGCCCACCCGTCGGCCTTTCACCCAGGGGCCATGGTAATACGGACTACGTCCCCGCCAGGGGCGGTCCGGCGAGAGCGATGGGAGCCGCCGCCCAACCTCGGTACGGGGTGGGCGGCTTCGGCCCTAGAGTTGAGTCCGCACGTGGGGCCCGTAGCTCAGTGGTTAGAGCAGGCGACTCATAATCGCTCGGTCGCGGGTTCGAACCCCGCCGGGCCCACCACACCCCACCAGGGGAAACGCATCGCTGAACACTCCGGTCAGCAGAGCGAGATCGACAATACTGCCACAAAACTGCCATTACGTCGTAAGGTCCGCCGTCGAGCGCTTTCACAACAGCCCTTCGATCGCTGTGGCAAGAGCATGGTCGGACTCGGCCACCCGACCTGTGTAGTAGCGGCCGGCCACCGCTGGATCGTGACCAGCTCGCAGAGCGACCTGACCTCACTCGCCGCTGAGATGTCCATCCTGATGGGCTGGCTCAGCAAAGAGGAGGGCGACTACTTCACTGCCCAGCAGTCGTTCACCGCCGGCCTGACCGCAGCAGTTGAGGCAGAGGACCACGACCTTGGGGCATACGCCGTCGCCAGTGCGTCAACGTTGCCGGCCTTCCGTTCCAGCCCGCAGCAGAGCCTTGCCCTGCTCGACAGCGAGAGCGTGAGGGGCGCCCGCCTCGATCGAGCCCGGCCGTCAACGAAGCTCTGGATCTCCGTTCTGCAGGCTGAAGTGCACACCCGAGTCGGCAGCGAACCCGAAGCGTTCGGAGCACTAGACCAAGCCGACGACTACCTGGCTCAGGTCGATCCCGGCGGCGGACCCCGACCGCTCCTCGGCCACTTCGATGAAGCCAGCCTGATGGGGGAGCGGGGCATCACCGCTGTCCGACTCCAGCAACCGGCCGACGCCGAGCCATCACTCGACCATGCACTAGCCAACATGGCCGACTACCCGAAGACCCAGTCACGGCTGCTCACCAACGCCGCCCGAGGCCATCTCCAGCAAGGCCGAATCGACCAAGCGTGCTCAGCCGCCCTCCGATCGCTCGACGTCGCTCTCCACACCGGGAGCGGTGTCGGAGTGGCCGACGTCCGAGAGCTACGAGTCGACTTCCAGCCCTACGCCTCGACCGACGCCGCTCGAGAACTCGACGAGGCGCTTGCTATCCAGCTGTAGTCAAGGCCCGCATCAGACCTGGGATTTCTCGGCGATCCTGACCCTGGTGTGGGTGGGGTGAGCGGGGAAGGTCTGGTGGTGGCTGGGTGATTGGGTGTTTGGCGGGGTCCGCGTGACGCGCACGGGCTGGGACCAGAGTTCGAGGGTCTGACACCTGAGCTCTGGGAGGTCCCGCGCCCGTGCGCGTCACTACTGCATTCAAGCGCCTGCTGTGCCTCGATGGCGTGAACGTCACCTCGGTCACCTTCGGCGTGAATGTGATCACTGTGGTCGTGGCGTTGCGCCGCCGCCGGTTG
>JAOTYQ010000070.1 GCA_029861725.1 Acidimicrobiia bacterium
CTCGGCCGCCAACTTCGATCGCAGCGCCTTCCAACAGGATCCCAACATCTCGTTCCCCCTCGACCGGTTGCGGGAGCTGGCGGCCGAGGGGGTGATCGGTGGCGTGTCCCGCTGGCACTACTCGTTCATGGGCGCCCAGCCGAACCCCGCTCTGTTCGAGGAGACCGGGGAGGAGGTCGGACGGCTACTGGCTGCCGACGGCGTCGACGTCGCCCTGCTGATACCTGTCTGACCGGTCTGCTCGGGCGCGGTCGGCGCCCTCGGCCACTACATCGAGCGATCGGGCGTCGCCACGACGTCGATCAGCCTCGTACGGGAGCAGACCGAGCGCGTCCGGCCCCCTCGCGCCCTATGGGTCCCCTACGCCCTCGGTCGACCACTCGGTTCGGCCGAGGACCCAGCCTTCCAGAAGGCCGTGATCCGAGCTGCGCTGGAGCTCCTGCACACCGCCACCGAGCCAACCATCGAAGCCTACGACGTGGAGGCGCCCGACGAGGCAGGCCCGCAGCAGTGGGCCTGTCCCGTGAACCTTGCCACCGAGAGCACCGGATCGCTCGGCGACCGGCTGGCAGCCGAGGTGGCGCGGCTACGCCCGTGGTCGGCCGAGACCCGGCGAGCTCGGGGCCGGACGCTCTTCGGCGCCAGCGGTGCCGACCCCGACCAGGTCGATGAGGTGGCCGCCGCCCTCGTCACGATCGCCGAGACCGGGGACGTGCTCGTACCGCCCGCCTCCGAGGTCGACTGGGCGTTCTCGATGCCACTGCTGATCCGCCATCTCGCCGACGACCTGCGCACCTTCTACCACGAGGCCGTAGCCGCCCAGCCCGGACCGGGAGCGCCGAACCACGATGCCCTGAACGACTGGATCTTCGGCGGCACCGCGCTCGGCGACACGCTCACCGCGATCGCCGATCACCTGACCGAGGTCGAGGACCAGCCGATGACGAAACTGGTCCGAGGCTTCCTGATCCCCGAGGGTCGGTTCCGGGGTGGGAGCGCGTTCCCGACCGACCGGTCCGGGCAACAACCGGCGGCGCGGGGGACCGAGGCTCAGACCGCCACTGATCCGAAGGCCTCGTAGTCACTCAACCGGTCCAACCAGGACAGGAGCGCGGTCGTGACCCGGCCGTCGATGGGATTCTTGACCTGCTTGACGTAGCGCCGCGGGTTTGACACCGGCTTCGGCTCGTGTCGGAGCACATGGTCGAGATCGTCGACGCGGAGGGTCTCGACCGGTGCGGGCACCAAGCTACGAACGGCATCGAGGTCGTCCGCGTCGACCTGGACGTCCTTGGTGCCGGTGATGGCGAGGACCGGGGCCCGGGCCTTGCCGAGGGCGATGGTCGGGTCGTGGTCGAGGAACTCCCGCATCCACTTCGCGTTGATCTTGACCAGCTGGATGCGGGCGACGTCGGTGGTCGTGCTGCGGAGCTTGGTCAGCGCCTTCGCCTGCCTGGCCTCGACCGACGTGCCGAAGAGACGAGCTCGTGCCACCTCCTCGACGACGAGCGATGGCCCGGGATCGACCTACCGGCCTCGGTGGTCCGCTTCTTCAAGGGTGAAATCGGCTGGGAGGAGATGGTGGCCGGGATCGGACGCTGACGGACCGAGCTGGCGTCAGCGGGGCAGGCCGAGGAGCTCTGCCGCCTCACTCGGGCTGGCAGGGCGGCGCCCGGCGGCCTCGATTGCCGCAACGGCTCGCTCGACGAGCTCCACGTTGGTCGGGCGGTCGTGACCGTCGTAGTCCTCCAGGCCCACCCGGAGATGACCGCCCCGGGCGAGGGCCCAGTCGGCCATGCCACACGTCGCCGCGTCGGCACCGAACACGGCAATCGCCCACGGGATCGGTCGGCCGCCGAGCAGCTCGAGGTAGGCGTCGAGGGCGAGCTCGGTGGGACGGAGCCCGAACGCGTACGGCCCGCCAGCGCCGAAGTACAGCTTGACGAACGACCCGGGCGGGAGCCTCCCGGCATCGGCGTAGTCGAGCACGACCCGCAGGAACCCGGGCTCGAAAATGGCGATGCTCGGGGCGAGCCGGAGGCGGGCGCACCCCTCGATCATGTGAGCGAAGTCGCGATGGGAGTTGACGTACACGAACGACGACGGTCGCCGTTCATCGGCTCCGATGGGGCCCAGGTTGACCGAGCCGGGGTCGGCGTATGCCATCCGCAGGACCCCCGCCGAGACCAGTGGCTCGTGGTGCCCCCATCGCTCCTCGATCGGGTCGCAGAACGTGGCCGTCGGGTAGCAGATCGCGTCGGGACGCTCCGCCAGCACGAGCCGGTACGTGGCGAGCGACTGCTCGGCGGTGCGGGCAGCGCTGATCCCGCCATCGGCGTCGTGCTGGTGGACGATCGCGGCGCCCGCTTCGATGCAGCCCAGCCCATCGGCGGCGATCTCTTCCGGGGTGATCGGCACGTACGGGTTGCGGGTCTTGGTCGTCGCCCCGTTGAGCGCGACCTCGATGATGACGGGCTCGTCGGCCATGATCCTCCTCGACACGTGCTCCCCTCGACTCGAGCGTAGTGAGCGCCGCCGGCGCAGCACCAGGGGCCGGCCGCGGATTCAAGCCGGCTCGAGCGTGGCGGGTACGCTCGATGGAGTGCCGGCATCACCTCAGCGGCCGGCCACCAACCAGGGGGACACCATGCACGTCGGCTACGCCTCATTGTTCCAGAACCCGCACAACGCCCTCTCCGATCGGGAGGTGTGGCGGGAGGAGGTCAGGATGGCCTGCCTGGCCGAGCCGCTCGGGTTCGATTCGGTATGGAGCATCGAGCACCACTTCACCGACTACACGATGTGTCCGGATCCCTTGCAGTTCCTGACCTACATGGCGGCCAAGACCGAGCGGGTGCAGCTCGGCACGATGGTGGTCGTGCTGCCCTGGCACGATCCGGTCCGGGTGGCCGAGCAGGTGTCACTGCTCGACACCCTCTCCGACGGCCGCTTGATTCTCGGCCTCGGACGCGGGCTCGGCCGGGTCGAGTACGACGGCTTCCGGATCGACATGGGCGAGGGCCGCGAGCGCTTCGTCGAGTACGCCCAGCTCGTGCTCGATGCGCTCGAAACCGGCTACATCGAGGGCGGCGACCAGCTCGACCAGCCCCGGCGAGACATCCGACCGTTCTCCGGGCGCTCGTTCAAGGGCCGGACCTACGCAGCTGCCGTGTCCCCGGAGTCGATGGACATCATGGCCCGGCTGGGAGTCGGACTCCTCGTGATCCCGCAGAAGCCGTGGGAGGCGGTCAAGGCCGACTTCGAGAACTACCGCGCCGTCTGGACCGACGTGAACGGCGACGCGCCCATTCCGAAACCGTTGTGCGGTGGGTTCTTCTTCGTCGACGAGAACGAGAACCGGGCCCACGAGCTGGGCATGAGGTACGTGTCGGACTACTACCACACCGCCATGAACCACTACGAGATGACGGCGGAGCACTTCGGCACGTCGAAGGGCTACGAGTTCTATGCCAACGTCGGGTCCTACATCGATCGCCGCGGGGTCCAGACCGCGGCGGAGGACTTCGCCAAGCTGATGCCGATCGGTACGCCCGAACAGGTCCTCGAGAAGCTCCAGTTCATCCGCGACACGATCGATATGCAGGCGATCATGGTGCAGACCAGTTACGCCGGCATGTCCTGGACCGAAGCCGAGCGCAACCTCCGATGCTTCGCTGAGCACTGCCTACCGGAGCTGAAGACCTGGGACACCGAGCCGCTGGCCGCGCCCCACGAGTTGGCCGTCGCCGCCGGAGGCGGTGGAGCTGGCGCGGCCTGAGCAACCGAGACAGGCCTGTCAGCACAACTCACGCGAATTCGACGGCTCGACGGTTCTCGCCGGTCTCGTGACGAATACCGGACCCTCTGGACAACGACCGTCACTTGTTGACTAGGGTTCTGCGCAAGATCATCGGATCCCGAGCGTTGCTCGGGGCACCGCCGGAAAGCAAGGGGAGAAGCACATGCGCAAGCTCTGGGCCCTGCTGTTGGCCTTTGTCCTCGTGGCCGCGGCATGCGGAGGTGACGACGACGACACCACCACCGATCCAACCGCTGACGACGTCAGTGCGGAGGAGACGAGCGATACGACCGAGGCCGACCAGGTCGAGGTGCAAGACGTCGAGTCGGACCAGGCCGGTGTCGCCGGTGAGACGGTCGTCGGCGATCCGACGCCCACTGATCGAGGGCCCGAGCCGAGCGGCACGCTGGACTACGCATGGCACACGGCGTTCTCGCCTCGCTGGTTCGACCCGAGCGTGAACACCAGCTCCGTGAGCCAGTTCGCCACCCAGTACATCCTCCACGACGCCTTGGTGAAGAGCATGCCAGGCCGGCCGTTCTTCCCCAGCCTGGCCGAGGAGTACACGGTCGCCGACGACTTCACGTCGGTGAACTTCGTGCTCCGCGAGGGCCTCACCTTCCACGACGGCTCCCCGTTGACCACCGAGGACGTGAAGTTCAGCTTCGAGAACTACAGCGGAAGCGGGGCGTCGACGCTCCAGGACATGACGCGCGAGATCGAGCTGGTTGACGATCGGTCGGTCACGTTCCACTTCAACGGACCGTTCCTCGACTTCATGCTCCTCTACGGGAGCACGGCGACCGGAGCGGGGTGGATCGTACCCAGCGACTACTACCAGGAGGTCGGTGCCGAGGGCTTCCTCGAGGCGCCGATCGGAGCTGGTCCGTTCAGGTTCGTCGAGAACCAGGACAACGTGAACATCGTCTACGAGGCGTTCGAGGACTACTGGCGTAAGAACCCCGGCGTGCAGACCATCAACTTCAACGCCATCACCGACGCGGCAACGCGCTACGCCGGCCTCAGCACGGGCGAGCTCGATCTGGCCAACGTGATGACCAGCGACCTGCTCGAGACGATCGAGTCAGACCCCAACGTCGACCTCGTGCCGACCACTGCGGTGCCGTTCTGGATCGAGTTCATGGGCTACCAGGATCCCGAGAGCCCGTTCAACGACATCCGCGTCCGCGAAGCCGTGACGCTCGCACTCGACCGCACCGCCATTAACGACGGCGAGACCGGCGGAGGCGGCGAGGCGACCGGCCAGTGGATCCCCCGCCAGCAGCAGGGAGCCCTCCCAGCAGAGCCGATCGAGCAGGATCTAGATCGGGCCCGCGAGCTCATGGCCGAGGCCGGCTACGCCGACGGGTTCGACGTTTCCGCGCTGACGCCGTTGCCGCCCTACTTCAGCCTCGGTGAGCGCGTTATCCAGATGCTCGGCGAGATCGGCATCCGTACGGAGCTCGTCCAGATGGACAGGGGCGAGTTCCTCGCCCAGGTGAACAACGGGACCGATGCCAACTTCGAGGGCATCGTCGTCAACATCTCGGGTGCCGGTGGTGACGCCGCTGTGCGGGTCCGGAACTTCGCAGCCTGCGGCGGTGCCGCATCACGGGTCTGCGATCCGAACATCGACGAGCCGTTCGCCGAATACGAGGCGTCGACCGATCCGGTCGAGCGGGAGGAATTGCTCAATCAGATCCAGCAGTACATCATCGATGAGCACATCTTCCCGTACGTCTACACGCTGGGCCTGAACATGGCGCAGGGCCCCGACGTCGAGCAGCCAGGCAACGAGGTCTGGGCACAGATTCCGCAGTATGTCTACCCGGGCCCGTGGGAGGACATCACGGTCAGCGGCTAGCCAACCAGTACGGGCCTGGAGCCACGACCGAACGAGGAGATCCGTTGCGAACGTTCTTCATCAGACGAATCTTCTACAGCGTCATCACCCTGGTGATCCTGGCCACGACCATCTTTGGTCTGGTCAGGCTCACCGGTGATCCGGCCTACCTCCTCGCTCCCGAGGGGGCGACGGAGGAGGAGCTGCAGTCCATCCGGGAGGACATCGGCACCGACAAGTCGCTGCCGCTGCAGTTCGGTACGTTCATCACCGACCTGGCCCGCGGTGACTTCGGGACCTCGTTCCAGAACGGGCAGCCGGTCCGCGATCTCTATTTCGATCGGCTGCCCAATTCCCTGCTGCTGGTAGCGGCCGCCCTGGCGTTCGCACTGGTCGTCGGCATACCGGCGGGGATCATCTCGGCGGTCTACAACGGGCGCTGGATGGACACCGTCTCGAAGGTCGTCGCGCTCACGGGCATGGCCATCCCCGGCTTCATCCTGGCCTTCGCGATGATGTTCGTCTTCGCGGTGCAGCTGCAATGGTTACCGGTGTTCGGGATCGGTAGCTGGAAGAACCTCGTGATGCCGGCGATCGCCGTCGGCTGGTACTTCGCGGCCTCCACCCTGCGCTTGGTCCGCTCATCGATGCTCGAGATCCTCGATGCGGATTACGTCAAGCTGGCCCGGCTCAAGGGCATGACCGAGCGCAAGGTCGTCCTCAAGCACGCGTTCAAGAATGCGCTCATCCCGCTCATCACGCTGACGGGCGTCAACTTCGTCGTGATGATCAACGTGGCCACCGTGATCGAGCTGGTGTTCACCTGGCCGGGCCTCGGGTCGCTCCTCATCGAGGGCATCCGCGGTCGTGACTTCCCCCTCGTGCAAGGCGTGACGATCATGGCCGGGATCATGATCGTCTTCGCCAACTTCACCATCGACATGATCTATGCGTGGGTGGACCCACGCATCCGACTCAATCGCTGAGGTCCGACCATGACCGCCGTTTCCCCAACCGACCTGCCGGCCGTCTCGACCGATACCGAGCCCTCTGCGCTGCGACGAGGGCTCGGCGTGCTCGGCGAGCTCCCGATCGGCTCGACCGGCATCCTGCTTGGCATCGTCCTGATGGCGATCTTCGCCCCCTGGATCGCCCCGCACGACCCGCTCAGCGCCGTCGAGGGCGCGCAGCAGTTCGGACCACCGGTGTGGGGCGAGGGCGGGTCGTGGGACACGCCGCTCGGCACCGACAACCTCTCCCGCGACGTGCTGTCGCGCACCATCTACGGCGCACGCGTGTCGGTCATCGTCGGCCTCACCGGAACCGCTATCGCCGGGGTGATCGGCATGATCATGGGGGTCGCCGCCGGCTACTTCGGTGGTTGGGTCGACAGCGTGATCATGCGGGTGGTCGACGCCTGGCTCGCCCTCCCGACGCTCGTGCTGGCCATCCTGATGGCCGCTGTCCTCGGCCCGAGCATGTGGAACATCGTGTTCATCCTCGGTGTCGTCTACTGGACCCGATACGCCCGAATACTGCGGAGCGAGGTGCTCAGCCTGCGCGAAACCGAGTTCGTCAAGCTCGCGCAGGTCGCAGGAGCGTCCAAGTTCCGCATCATCGTGCAGCACATCGTGCCAAACGTGCTCAACACCTGGCTCGTGCTGGCTAGCCTGACCGTTGGCGTCGTCATCATCGCCGAGGCGTCGCTGAGCTTCCTCGGGGTGGGTGTCCCGGCACCGACGCCGGCCTGGGGCTCGATGCTCACCGAGGGCCGCTCGGCTCTGATCACGCGCCGGCCTCATCTGATCTACGGCCCGGCGCTGCTGATCGGACTGACGGTTCTGGCGACCAACCTGTTCGGCGACTGGCTTCGGGTGAAGCTCGATCCTCGCCAGCGGAATCTCTGAGCGGAGGGCCCTACTTGACGCAACCACTGCTGGAAGTCACCGACCTCAACACCCATTACACCGGCTTCGGCGGCTCCCGGGTGGTGAAGGCGGTCGACGGCGTGAGCTTCACGCTGGAAGAGGGCAAGACCCTGGGGCTCGTCGGTGAATCGGGTTGCGGGAAGACCACGACCTGCCTCTCGCTCGTTCGCCTGCTCGCCCATGGGGCGGAGATCGTGAGCGGCAGCATCAAGCTGGAGGGTCGCGAGCTGACCACTCTCACGGGCGCCGAGATGGCCGACGTCCGGGGCAACGAGATCGCCATGATCCTTCAGGATCCGATGACGTCGCTCAACCCGTTGTTCGACATCGGTGATCAGGTCGGCGAGCCCGCCGAGCGTCATGATCGCCTCAGGGGAACGGCGCTCAAAGAGCGGGTCAAGGCACTCCTGCACTCGGTGCGTATCCCGTCGCCCGACGTCCGGATGGCGGAGTATCCGCATCAGATGAGCGGTGGCATGCGGCAACGGATCGCCGGCGCGATCGCGCTTGCGGGCACGCCGAAGGTGGTGATCGCCGACGAGCCGACGACCAGTCTGGACGTCACGATCCAGGCGCAGTACCTCGATCTGCTCCGCAAGCTCCAGGACGAGACGGGCGTCGGTCTGATCTTCGTCACCCACGATCTCGGGATCGTGGCGAAGATGTGCGACGAGGTGATCGTCATGTACGCCGGGAAGGCCGTCGAGCAGGGACCGGTGCGCGACATCTTCACCCAACCGGCCCACCCGTACGCCGACGCCCTGATCCGCTCGGTGCCGAAGCTCGGATCGAAGGAGGCGCTGTACCGGATCGACGGCCAGCCGCCGGACCTCTCCGACCTTCCCCCGGGCTGCTCGTTCGCTCCCCGGTGCGCCGTGGCCGACGAGCGCTGCCACGCCGAGGAGCCGCCGCTGCTCGAGATACGGTCGGGCCACAAGGCCGCCTGCTGGAAGCTCGACTAGTTCGCAGCGACGATCACCGAGCCGGCGTACGCGGTGAAGCAACGATGACCGCGCTCGACAGCGAGGAAGGACCCGCAGTGAGCGAACGGAGCGGCGAGCAGGCCGTGCTGGAGGTCCGGGACCTGGTCAAGCACTTCCCGGCGGGTCGGGCCGGTCTCGGGCTGCGCACGACCCGCCAATGGGTTCGCGCCGTCGACGGGGTCACCTTCGATATCGCCCCCGGCGAGACGCTGGGCCTCGTGGGTGAGTCGGGCTGTGGCAAGTCGACGATCGCCAAGCTCCTGCTCCGACTCGAGGACCCGACATCGGGCCACATCGTGTTCGGTGGTGAGGATGTCACCGCCTTCAAGGGCAAGAGCCTGCTCGCCTATCGCCGGGCCGTGCAGGCGGTGTTCCAGGACCCGTTCGCTTCGCTCAGCCCCCGCATGCGGGTCCGCGACATCATCAGCGAGGGCCTTCGCATCCACACCGACATGACGAAGGACGAGATGGCCCGGCGCGTCGCCGATGTGCTCGACATGGTCGGCATGCGCCCTGACGTCGGACGGCTCTACCCGCACGAGTTCAGCGGTGGCCAGCGGCAGCGCATCGCCATCGCCAAGGCGCTCGCGCTCGACGCCAAGATGCTCGTGCTGGACGAGGCGGTCTCGGCGCTCGACGTGTCGATCAGAGCTCAGGTGATCACGTTGCTCAAGGACCTCCAGCGGGAGCTCGGTATCGCCTACCTGTACATCGGTCACGACCTGGCGACCGTGTCGTACCTGGCGGATCGGGTGATGGTGATGTATCTCGGCAAGATGGTGGAGCTCGACGAGACGGTTGCGCTGGTCGACGAACCACTCCATCCCTACACCGAGGCGCTGTTCAACGCTGCGCTACCGGCCCATCCCGACGACCACGACCATCTGGACACCGCCGATCAGGCGACTGCCGAGGTGCCGAGCGCGCTCGCACCTCCACCAGGGTGCCACTTCCACCCCAGGTGCCCGGAGGCGATGGACGTCTGCTCGTCGATATACCCGGCGGCGGTGACGTTGCAGACCGGCCGTCGCATCGCCTGCCACCTCCACCCCGGCGACTGAGTCTCCGGGGATCCGAGAGGGTCAGTCGATGCCACTTCCATCCCCAGTGCCCGGAGGGGTTGGCGATGACAGACTCTGGCCGTGACCGACCCTGTGCTGTACGACGAGCGCGACGACATCGCCATCATCACGATCAACCGCCCCGAGAAGAAGAACACCCTCAACGACGCCGTCATCCAGGGCATCGCGGAGGGGGTCGACGCCGCGGCCCGCTCAGCCGACGTGGTTGCTGTCGTCCTGCGGGGGGCTGGCGACACCCTCACCGCCGGCTACGACCTGACCGCCGCCGACGAGAGCACCTGGGACAACCCCTACGACGCCCGCGGCCCGGAGCGGAGGGCCGGTGCCTGGGATCCCGTCCGGGACTATCACTTCATGGGCAACAACGTGCGCCGCTTCATGAAGATCTGGGACTGTCCCAAGCCGGTCCTGGGCGAGATCAAGGGGTGGGCGGTCGGGGGAGCGACCGATCTGGTGCTGTGCGCAGACCTGTTGTTCATGGCCAGCGACGCCTACATCGGCTACGCCCCGAGCCGGATCTTCGGCACGCCGACCACGATGCTGTGGGTGTACCGGCTCGGACTCGAGCACGCCAAGCAGTTCCTCCTCACCGGGCGAGCGATCGACGCCGAGACCGCCTACCGCATCGGCCTGGTATCCCGGGTCTGCGAGCCGGATGAGCTGGCGTCGGTGGTCGAGGAGGAAGCTCGGCGGTTCCGTCACATCCCGGCCAATCAGCTCGCGCTCAACAAGCTGCTGATCAACCAGGCGTTCGAGAACATGGGCCTGCGCACCTCGCAGCTGCTTGGCACGTTCCTCGACGGCGTCACGAGGCACACCGAGGAGGCGTACCGCTGGGTCGAGAGCTTCGACGAGAAGGGCTTCCGGCAGGTGATCCGCGAACGGGACGCGCCGTGGGAAGACTACGGCGAGCGCCGCTGATCGATCGTCGGCCGACACGGCGATCCCCCAGTTGCCCGACGCCGCTGACGCAGCCCCGGGGGCGGCAATCCCGGGGCTCGAATGGGCGACGACTACGCTCGTCGTCATGGCCTCCTGCCGGGCGTGCCCCGGCCCGCTCGGCGATGCGGATCGCTACTGCTCCCGCTGCGGTGCCGCGGTGGCCAACGACATCGAGGTCTTCGGGGTCGACCAGGCGCTGACCGAGCGGGCCCGCGTCCTCCGGACCGGCCCCCGGCCGGTGCTCCTGCTGGCGGTCGGCGGGGTCGCCGCCCTGGTAGCGCTGGTCTGGGTGCTGTCGAGCGCCGCCAGCGATGACGCCGCCGCCACCGCCGACCCCGATCGCTCCAACGAGGCGGGCCCCACGGACGAGAGCGACGAGCGATCGGTACCCCGCCTCGGCGCACCTGAGGACGAGACCGCTGACACCGCCGAGTCCGACGCGGCCGTGGAGTCGGGGTCGCTCGAGGCCGAGCGCCGCGACGAGACCAGCACGACCGAGGAGGACGGCGACGCCAAGGCCGCCGGTCCGGTACTCGGCCGCGAGGTCGGCTGGTCCCTGTGGTACGGGTCGTCGAACAGGCTTCGCAAGATCGATCTCGACACCGGGGAGATCACCGAGTACGACATCCGGGGAACCCCCGTCCACGCCGACGGGGGTTGGTTGGTGTTACGCGGCTCCAACTTCTCGTCGCTCGACTCGGTGCCGATCGACGATCCCGACGGTCGCGAGCCGGTCGAGCTCGCTGGCTCGGAGAATACCGGATTCCCCTTGGTGCGCGGTGAGGAGCCCGGGACGGCGTGGCTGCTCGCAGGCTCCTTCGACGATCTGCGCATCAAGCTCGTCCGCTTGGCCGACGGCGAGGTGCTCAGCGAGTTCGAGAGCACACCCCTCTTCTTCTGGCTGGCCGGCGGGGTGCCGTTGCTGATCGCCACCGCCGACGGCGGGATCTTCGAGCGCAACGGCACGTCGTTTCAGAAGGTCGCCGACGGCGGCCTGATCGCGGCCGGCGACGACCACGTGCTGATAAGCCGATGCTCCTCGCCGACAGCCTGCCGTCTGGAGTGGCTCGATCGGCCCTCATTCGAGCCGATCGATCGACCGGTCCCCAGCGGCTCCAGTTACTTCAACGGCTGGCTGTCACCGCGGGGGCGGGTGCTGGCAGTCAGCGATTGGGGTGCCTACGAGCTCTTCGACGTCGAACGAGGCCACGATGTGGAGCTCGAGATCGAGGTCTTCGAGCCGACGGCGTTTGCCGTCTCACCCGACGAGCGCTACCTCGCCACCGCTCAGGGACCGGTGCGAATCCATGACCTCGATACCGGCGAGGTCATCGAGCTGGACATCGGCTTCAGCGAGACCGTCGTCTTGACCGCCAACGCCTGAACGCGACGTCGGCTCGCCTGGGACCACGCCAAGCCGGCGGAGTACCGTTGCCCCATGAGCGACCCCTCAGGCTCGAATCAGGTGCCACCGCTCGAGCCGTACAACCTGTACACCTCCGATCCGGTGCTCGTCGAGGCGATGGCGGCCGAAGGGGCGAAGGACGACCACGATCTCCTGGTTGCCTTTGGCGAGCGGGTCGGCAGTGAGGAGGTGATCGCATGGGGCCACCAGGCCAACCGTCACAGCCCCGAGCTGCGCACCCACGATCGCTACGGCGACCGGGTCGACGAGGTCGAGTACCACCCCGCCTACCACGAGCTGCTCGGGCTGTCGGTGAGCGAGGGCCTCCACTGCCTCCGGTTCGAACGGGAACCGGGGGAGGGCGCCTACGTCACCCGCAACACCCTGCTGTATCTGATGAGCCAGGTGGAGGTGGGCCACGGTTGCCCGGTCTCGATGACCTCATCGGTGCTCCCGGCGCTGCGGCATCAGCCGGACCTGGCCGAGGTGTGGGAGCCGAGGATCGTCTCCCGGGCCTACGCTCCCGAGCTGGCGCCGGTCGAGCAGAAGCCCGGTGTCTTGGTCGGCATGGGCATGACCGAGCGTCAGGGCGGCTCCGACGTCCGGGCCAACACATCGATCGCGTCGCCGGTCAACGGGGGCGGGCCGGGCGGTGAGTACCGCCTCACCGGTCACAAGTGGTTCACGTCGGCCCCCATGTGTGACGGGTTCCTGCTCCTCGCCCAAGCCCCGCTGGGTCTGTCGTGCTTCCTCGTGCCCCGGGTCCTCCCCGACGGCTCCCGCAACCCGCTCCAACTGCTCCGGCTCAAGGACAAGCTCGGCAACCGATCGAACGCATCGGCCGAGCTGGAGTTCGACACCGCGGCCGGTTGGCTGGTGGGGGAGGAGGGGCGGGGGATCCCGACGATCATCGAGATGGTCAACGGCACGAGGATCGACTGCACGATCTGGGCGGTCTCGCTCATGCGGCAGGCGGTGGCTCAGGCTGGTTGGCACGTCGCCCACCGCGCTGCGTTCGGGTCGACGCTGATCGACAAGCCGCTCATGGCCAACGTGGTCGCCGACCTGGAGATCGAGGTCGAGGTCGCCACGTTGATGATGGCCCGGCTGTCTGGCGCCTATGAGCGGGCTCCGATCGACGAAGCCGAGGCGGCATTCACCCGGATCGCCACGCCTGTCGCGAAGTACTGGCTGACGAAGCGGAGCAGCCCGGTGGTGCGCGAAGCGCTGGAGTGTGTCGGCGGCAACGGCTACGTCGAGGAGTCGATCCTTCCTCGTCTCTAGCGGGAGGTGCCGCTCAACGCGATCTGGGAGGGGGCGGGCAACGTGATCGCGCTAGACATCGGTCGCGCGATCGCCAAGTCGCCTCAGAGCCTCGACGCGTTCCTCACCGAGCTCTCGCTGACCCAGGGCCTGGATCCGATCCTCGATCGGGAGCTCACCCTCCTCCCGGGGCTCGTCGCCGACCCACAGGACCCGGAGCGGCAAGCCCGGCGTATCATCGAGCGGCTGGCGCTGTGCTGGGCCGGTTCCTTGCTCACCGGCCGAGGCGACCCCGCCGTGGCCCGGGCGTTCATCGCCTCACGGCTCGCCGGCGACTGGGGCCAGGAGCTCGGCACCCTGCCTTCCGGCGTCGACATCGACGGCATCGCCCACCGTGCCGTCCCCGCCGTCTGACCTCCATTCGACACCGACCATATCCAGGAGCGAAACCATGGCCATCGAGGTGACCCCCCTGACCCCAACGTTGGGGGCCGAGATCGCCGGGGCCGATCTCGTACAGCTCGACGACGACGGCTTCGCCGAGATCTTCGACGCCTTCGTCGAGCACTCGGTGCTGTTCTTCCGAGACCAGCCGGCGCTGACCGAGGACCAGCACTTCGCCTTCGCCGAGCGGTTCGGGGAGGTCCATGTCCACCCGTTCGAGCGGCTCGGCGGGCGTCCGTCGGCGTCAGGGGTGAAGCCCGGCCTACTGCGCATCCGCACTACCGCCGAGAGCACCGTGGCGGCCGGGAACCGCTGGCACTCCGACGTGTCGTGCGACGAGGAGCCCCCGCAGGCCTCGATCCTGCAGCTCCACGAGATCCCACCGGTCGGCGGCGACACCCTCTTCGCCAGCTTGTACGCCGCCTACGAGGCGCTCTCCGATCGCATGAAGCAGTACCTCGACGGGTTGACGGCCAGGCACTCCGGCGAGGACGCCTACCGACGGTTGTTCAAGATGAGCACCGTCGACCCCTCGGTCGGCTGGCCCGAGGTCGACCACCCGATCGTCCGGCGCCACGCCGACAGCGGACGGCCAGCGCTGTACGTCGATCGCGAGTTCACCCATTCGATCAACGAGCTCCCCAAAGAAGAGGCCCGGGCGCTGCTCGAGTTCCTCTTCGACCACTGCGAGCGAGCCAACTTCCAGTGCCGCTTCCGATGGTCGGCCAACGCGATCGCCATTTGGGACAATCGCTGCGTGCTGCACCACGCCATGTGGGACTACTGGCCGCACGAGCGTCGCGGCAACCGGATCTCGATCAAGGGGGAACGACCTATCGGGTGGAGGCTCGGCCACGACCAGGTGCCAGCCGACCGGCAGCAGAGCATCGTTCGACTGACCGCCTGAAGACGTCGCCGGTGAGCCTGCCGTGAGCTCCGAGGGTCCCGCCTACCGCTACGATGCTGCACGAGCTCTAGAGATCGAGCGCCGCTGGCAGCGCAACTGGCGAGAGCAAGGGACGTACGAGACCGCGAACCCGACCGGTCCGTTGACCAGCGGCGGTCACCCCAAGCCTGCCAAGCGCAAGCTGTTCGTCCTGGACATGTTCCCGTACCCGTCTGCGGCGGGCCTGCACGTCGGACATCCCGTCGGGTTCATCGGCACCGACGTGTACGCCCGCTTCAAGCGCATGACCGGACATCACGTCCTCCACACGATGGGATTCGACGCGTTCGGCTTGCCGGCCGAGGAACACGCCCGCCAGACGGGACAGCACCCGCGGGAGAACACCGACCGAAACATCGCCACCTACCGCCGACAGCTGATGCGGCTGGGACTGGGCCACGACCCCCACCGGAGCATCTCGACCACCAACCCCGGCTACTACCGCTGGACCCAGTGGATCTTCCTCCAGATCTTCAATAGCTGGTTCGACGACGATGCGCAGAGGGCCAGGCCCATCACGGAGCTGCTATCGGCCTTCGCCGATGGCTCGCGTCCAACCCCAGGCGCCCGGCGATGGCCCGAGCTGAGCCCCACCGAGCGTCGACGCTTGGTGAACGCCTACCG
>JAOTYQ010000558.1 GCA_029861725.1 Acidimicrobiia bacterium
TGGCCGCCATCTTCGACAGGTCGGTGATGAGTTCGGAGTTGGCGTCGGTGACGGCGATCAGCAGCACCTCGGCCCCGGTCTCCTCGGCCACCTCTTCCATGTGGTAACGGGTGCCCCGGACCTTGACCCCGTCGAGCTCCCGCTGACTCCGGTTGGGGTCGTCGTCGAGGAGGGCGACCGGGTAGTACTCGCTGTTGGGGTCGAGCAGCATCGCCCGGATGATCTGCGAGCCGCCGAGGCCGGCCCCGAACACGATCGTGCGCTTACACGATGCGGGATCGGGCCGGCGGTTGGCCTCCCAGTAGCGGCGCCACACGATCCGGACGAGCGTGAGCAGCACGAGGGTGGCGAGGCAGCCGGTGATCACGGCCGAAGTCGGCAGCGGGCTGCCGAGGCTCCGGGCGTAGAAGTTGCCGGAGACGAGCGCGGCCGATGTGGCGGCCCACACGGTGCCCAAGGTGGACACCTCGGCGAACGATGTGATCCGCCACCGGCCTCGGTAGAGCCCGGTGACCATGCCGAGCATGGCGTGGATGGCGACGGCCGCGATCACCGTGACGAGCAGCGGCTCGGTGGCCTGTCCGACGTTGAAGACGAGCTTGAGTCCGGCCCCGGCGGCGAGCCCGGCAGGCCAGATGGCCAGGTCGGTGGCGAACGGGAAGTAGCGCGGTCGGGCATATACCCAGCTGAACACCTCGGTTATTGGGCTGTTTGATCTGCGATTGGTCACGTTGTTTGTCGATGGATGGGGAGGCGGACCTGGTAGCGGTTTCGGTTCCGGTGGCAGTGGTTGTTGCTCCAGCTCTGGTGGCTGTGGCGTGGGCCCGGTAGCGAGTCCCTCACGGGCGCGGTCGGCCGTGCTCACCTGGCCACTCGGCCGAACGCCGTGGTAGCGGCGATCGCCAGGGGTACGAAGCGACCGTTGCCGCCAGTGCCGCCGATGTACCGCTCGAGTTTTGAGACCACGGGCCCAACGAACGCAAGGCGCGATCGTCCAGGCACCGATAGCCATGAATGAGTGAAATCATTCATAGAACCATCCTCTATCCCTCTGACCCACCCGCTCGGACGAGAGTAGAGCCATACTTCGTTCAAATGCAACGGAGTTGGACGATATCTCTTGATGAATTCTCTCTACCGTCGTGGCGCTCTATTCACCTTAATAGACGCGGTTCATCAAGGACGTCGTTGCAGTGATCTGCAGGGAGATACCTGCGTGGACGGACGGATCGGAGCTGGGCCGCACTGCCGACGAAGGATCAGACACCGGTAGGCCATCGATCGTCTTCCGTGGTTGGGCCAAGCTGTTCAGGTGAGTCAACTCGACATACGGACGGCCCGGCCGGAAGACGTAGCGGCCGACGTCGAGCTCTACACGTCGGTGGCGTCGGAGGGACGGTGGATCGGGCGGCCGAGGCCGACGACGTCGTGGGGGCGATCGGCCTGCAGCAGCTGCGTGGGGTGGTGGGGCTCGGGATGATGATCAGCTCCGACCGGCCGGGCCAAGGAATCGGTCAGCGCCTGCTGGCCGCCGGGATCGAGTGGGCCCGATCGGTCGGCGCTCACAAGATGACGCTGGAAGTGTGGTCCCACAACGAGCGGGCCATCGCGCTGTACCTGCGGTTCGGGTTCGACGTGGAGGGTCGACTGCGGCGGCACCACCGGCGCCGGTCGGGCGAGCTGTGGGACTCCATCGCGATGGGCCTCGTGCTCGACACCGACTCCCCGGGCTCGCCCCATCCCGATGCCTCGACGGTCCCCGACGACGTGCGCGCACCGAACCAAGCGCACCCAACCCGCTGACCGGCAACTCGAAGCCGACCGGAGCAGCTCGCACCATCCGAGCTTGCGGCACATCTAGTCGTTGGCGGGCTCGGGGAGCCGGGGTTGCCGTCCGGAGACCAGGGTTTCGGCTCTGTCGGCGATCGCAGCGTGCCACTCCTCGGGGATGACGGCGAACCGGCCATCGTCGAGTGCGGCCAGTGCCTCGGTTGCCACGTCGAGCGGATCGTCGCCGACGTCGGACATGCCGGTGCGGACCAGGGCCGGGCACAGCACCGTCACCGTCACGTTCGAGTCGGCCAATCGGAGAGCCGCCTGCTCGGCCACTGCTAGCGCGGCGTGCTTGGATGCAGCGTACGGTCCGCCTCCAGGCCAGGTCGCGGCGCCGGCCAACGACGCCGTGATCAGGATGTGACACGGCCTGTCCCGGTGGAGCATGAGCGGCACGAAGGCACGCAGGCCGTTGACGATCCCTCCGAGGTTGACCCCGAAGACCCGGTCCCACTCCTCGGTTGGCGCCTCCCAGGGCGCACCCATGGCCGAGCTGATCACGCCGGCGTTGATGCAGAGGAGATCCACGGCGCCGATCTCGTCGGCCAGTTCCTCCAGTGCAGACGGGTCGGCGACGTCGGCCGTGCGGGCCGAGGCGAATCCAAGCCCGGCTGCGACCGTGTCGAGCGCCGGGCCGTCGATGTCGACCGCGTGGAGCTGGTACCCGCGCTCGGCCAGCAGCGTGGCGAGCGCTCGGCCGATGCCGCTCGCCGCTCCGGTCACCACTGCGGTTCGCACGCCAACCATTGCTCCTGATCGTAGGTCAGCCCGGAAGGAGCACGGCTGACGACCTGAGCGACGAGGTCGGACCGTGCACAGTGTTCCCGACGCCGATCCGCCCCTCCGGTGGCCGACTCGGGCTCTGGTCCGTCGCTGACCGACTCGGGTGGTCCGTCAGCGATCGGGAGGCAACGAGCCGACGGTCAGCTGCCCTTCGAACATCGAAACGGCGAAGGGAACCTCCACGGCTCGGTCGACCCCTGGGTAGCGGACGACCACCTGCCGCCCCCGCAACGACGTGGCTCCGGGACCGACGATCTCGTACGGCTCGACACACAGCGCCTGGCGGCAGAAGCTCTCCAGCAGTGCCACCGGGTCGGCGGTGTAGACGTCGCCGAGACGGTCCTCCACCTCCTGGGCGTAGCCCTCGTTGACCAGGAGCAGAGCCGCAGCTTCGTAGTCGCCGTCGGCCAGGCCATCGAGGAAGGTCGTGACGAGGGCTTCGGCATCGGCCCACTCGACATAGCTCTCCGAGAGCGCCGTCGCCGCGGCGATATGGGCCTCGTGGGTTCCTGCGGCATCGGCGACCGCAACCACCTCCAGTTGTTCGCGCAACCGCCGTCCGTCGCTCAGCTCGACGACGGCGAGCACGTACAACCCGTCGTCGCCCGAGCCGGACACTTCGACGATGAGTGGGTCGGGGCCGACAACGGCCACCTCATCGGCGCACTCGTGGAGGCAGAGGATCGGCCAATCCTCACCGTTGGTTCGCTGGTAGTCGTCGAGGCCGCTCGAGGTCAGGCAGTCTTCCGCTCGTCGCCCGGCCAGGCGATCGTGCAAGAAGCGCTCCACCACCTCGACCGCGGCACTGTCGACGACGAGGCCTCGCCCGTCGAGCTCCACGACGAGGGGTTCAGCACATCGGCCGACTTCCCGCTCGGCTCCACCGACCGCTGGAGCGAACCGGTCGGCTTGGGCCGCGATGAAGGCTTCCAGCTCGGTCCCGTCCCGGACTGCGTCGCCCAGCTCGGCCAGTGCGTCGGGGAGCGGATCGACCGAGGATCCGTAGACCTCCAGTGCCAGGTGGCTGCAAGGTCCACCGCTGTCGGAGAGCTGCACGACGGTCGTGAGCCGCTCCTGCCCGGCTGGCTCCATCTTCGCCGGGTAGCCGTCCACAGTTGTTGTCGACCAGTCGGTGACGTCGACCGAGCCGTCGGTGGGAGGCCACCGAAGCTCGTAGGTAGCGAAGTCGCCGAGCCAGTGCGAGACGAGTTGGTGCGGCTGAGCGGGCTCCGAATCGGGGCCGGGACCTGGGATCCCGTGAACGTTGGACGGATCCCCTCGGTCGAGCCCGTCGACGAAGACGGGGAACTGCTCGCCACAGGGCGCGCTGACACCGGGTTCGACGCGGTGGCCTGGATCGGTTTCTGGTGCGGTGGTCGTGGGTGTGGCCGAGTCCGCCAGCCCGGCCGGCACCTCCGGCTCGACTGCTTGCCCGCACGACGCGACCAGGACGACCAGCAGTACGAAGATACGTCTCATACCCAGGGAGACGCCCGAGGCTGCTGTCGGGTTG
>JAOTYQ010000071.1 GCA_029861725.1 Acidimicrobiia bacterium
CGAGGCCGCCAGCCAAGCCTCCGACGGCTCGCCCACCGACGACTCCAACACCGACGACTCCAAATCCGACGACCGAGCCACCGACGACCGAGCCACCGACAACTCCAGCACCGATGACTCCAACCCGGACAACTCCAACACCGACGACGGCACGGTGGAGGGGTCGCAGGGCGAGCCGGTCGACAACAGCGACGGCAGCATCCGCTACGCCGTGTTGGAGGGCGGCCAGCTCTTCCTCCGGGGCCGTGTTCACAGCGAAGCGTACGGCCAGCGCATCGAGGAGGTGGCGCTCGGGGTGATGGGGCCGGGCAACGTGATCAACGAGTACGAGGTCGACCCGGACACCCCAGACGTCATCGGCGGCCCGGTCTACGTCGAGGATGTCGTGCTGTTCGAGTTCAACAGCATCGAGGTGGCCCCCGCCTTCCTCCCGATCCTCGACCTCGGCACGGCGTTGATGACCCAGAACCCGACGGTCGAGATCACGATCGTGTCCCGCACCGACTCGGCCGGCTCGGAGGCGGTCAACATGGACGTCTCCGAGCAGCGGGCTGGGGCGGTCGTCAACTATTGGGCTCGTCAGGGCATCGACACCTCGCGTCTGACGATCGACGCCCGCGGTGAGGAGGAAGCCTCCGCCGGCGACGACGAGAGCGAGGCGGCACTCGATCGGAGGGTGGAGTTCATCATCAACAACCTCTTCGGCTGACCGGAGGTCAGGGCCCGAGCACGTCTCGGAGGGCATCGATCAGGCGGGCGATATCCCCCTCATCGGTGTAGTGCACCCAGGACAGCCTGACGACGCCCCGTTCGGGATCGACGTCGAGCCCTCCGAGGACCCGATAGGCGTAGAAGTGACCCGCCGAGCACATGATGCCCCGTGCGACCAATCCCTCCACGACCTCACTGGGCGATCGATCGAGCGGGACGAACGCCACAGTGGGGCACCGGTGCAGCGGACCGACCCCCGCTTCCGCCGGCCCGAGCAGCCGGACCGATCGGTTTTCAGCCAGCACCGGCAGCACCGAACCGAGCAACGCCGTTTCGTGGTCCTGCCAAAGCCGCGACACCGACGCTGCCACCGTCGCGAGGTCGTCGTCCGCCGAGCCGCCGTGATGGCGGTGGAGCTCCTCCGCATAGTCCAGCACTGCGCCCGCCGCCGCCTCCTGAGCGTGGTCGGGGCCGGCCGGGGTCAAGCGCTTCGACGGCTGGTCCTCGTTGAAGAAGTGGCCTTGGTTCGGCAGCTCGTCGAGGATCCCGTTGCAAGTGACCATCAGGCCCTGGTGGACCGAGTAGGTCTTGTACAGGCTGAACAGGTACACGTCGGCGTCGAGGGCCGCAACGTCGGGGATCGCATGCGGCGCGAACGACACCCCGTCGACCACCAACCGAGCGCCGACCCGATGGACGAGCTCGCCGATGGCGGCCACGTCGTTCTCCTGGCCCACGATGTTGGAGCAGTGGGGCACGGTCACGAGCCGGGTGGCGGGGGCGAGCAAGTCGGCGAGCCGCTCGAGATCGAGCAAGCCGGAGGACGGGTCGATGCGCCACTCGACCAGCTCCGCCCCCACCTCGGCCGCCATCCGCCGGACCGCCCCCGTGTTCGCCTCGTGATCCTGGTTCGTGACGATCACCCGGTCCCCCTTGCCGACGACCCGAGCGAATGCCTGGGCCAGGACGTAGGCGTTCATCGACGTCGACGGCCCGAACTGCACGTCGTCGAACGAGACCCGCAGCGCCTCCGCCCAGCGCCGGCGGGAGCGGTCCATCGCCTCACCGGCCCGAGCTGAGGCATCGTACGGGGCGTACGGCTGGACCTTCATCGTCCGGTAGTAGTGATCGAGGGCTTCCACCGTCTGCACGCAAGGGTAGGAGCCGCCGGCGTTCTCGAAGAACGACCAGCCCGCCAGCGCTGGCTCCGCGAAGGCGGGAAACCGGCTCCGGACGAATGCCACGTCGAGATCCATCGCCGACCCTCTCATCGGTGCCGTGCCCGGCGCAACCACGATCCGACCCGGGCGGTCCGGACCGTAGCCGGAGCCGTGGGCGCATAGATGGTGCGGGTAGCGTTCGGTACGTGCCCGAGCCGCCAGCAACCGGTACCCGCCGCCTGCTCCCGATCCCGGCGACGCTCAACGTCGCCGACACGGTCCGGGGAGCGAAGAACCCGGTGCTGGTCGGACCGACCGAGTCCTGGTGGAGCACCCGCACCCCCGACGGGCTCGGCACGCTCTCGCTCCTGCGCCGAACCGGCGACGGGATCGAGGCGGAGGCGTGGGGTCCTGGAGCGAGCTGGCTCCTCGACCAGGCGCCTCGCCTCCTGGGAGGCGACGACGACCTCACCGGGTTCGCCCCGGTCGGGAAGGTGCGGGAGCTGTGGCGACGCAAGCCGTTCCTGCTGGCCCGCACCGACCGCCCATGGGACGCCCTGGTCGGCGCCGTGCTGGGCCAGAGGGTGCAGACGATCAACGCCGCCCGGTCACGACGGTCCCTGGCTCGCCGGTTCGGTGAGCCGGCGCCCGGTCCCCGGACGGCGTGGGTGCTGCCCGCGCCGGAGACCGTGGCCACCATGGGGTACCACCAGTTCCATCCCCTCGGCGTCGAGCGGAAGCGGGCGGAGATCCTGATCCGGGTCGCTCGTGAGATGCCGCGGCTCGAGCGCCTGTTCGCCGACCCCGCGACCACCGCCGAGCGGGTTCAGGCCCGGCTCCGCCAGGTCCGAGGGATCGGCCCGTGGTCGGCGGCCATGGTCACCGCGACGACGCTCGGCGATCCCGACGCCGTTCCGGTCGGGGACTACCACATGCCCCATACCGTCGCCTGGCTGATGGCCGGTGAGCCCCGGGCGAGCGACGAGCGGATGCTCGAGCTGCTCGAACCCTACGCCGGGCACCGGTGGAGGGTGATCCGGCTGGCCAAGTCATCGGGCTCGGCCCCTCGGTACGGGCCGAAGCTGTCGCTCACCGGCGACGGCCTGCATCGGGGCCGCTGAGCCGGCCGGCGACCGCTCACCAGTGGCGCAGATCGATCGGCCAGCGGTCGAGCACGGCCTCACCGTCGTGGACCCAGAACTGCTCGTGGCGGGCGACGGTCGGGTCGACATGAGCTGGCAACAACCGCACCCGATCACCGACCGCTGGCATCGGGTCGCCCTCGGCTGGCTTCAGCGTTGCGTGCTCGTCGGAGCAGAAGAGCAGCTCGCCTTCCGGATAGGTCGGGTTGCCGTGATCCATGCCGAAGGCCTTGAGGCCGGCGTCGACCACGAACCAACCCTTCCGGCTCACCGATATCACCGTCGCCAACACGGTCATGGCGATCTCGAAGGGGACCTCCAGCGTTGCGTACTGGGTGTCCATCAGGAGGTACGAACCGGCTTGGATCTCGGTGGCCCAGGTGTTGACGGCGTAGGTCCCGGTGCCACCGGCGGAGACGATGTCGCCGCCGACCGCTTCGTGGGCGGTGAGCAGCTTCGTCATCGACCGCTCGACCCGACCCCGGCGCTCGTCCGGGTCGGCGACCATCATCAGGTGGCCTTCGTAGCCCATCACCCCGCGCACGTTGAGCCCGACGGAGCGGGCTTCGTCGGCCAGCCGTCCCGCGTCGTCCACCGAGCAGCCACAGCGGGGTAGGCCGACCTCCACGTCGATCAGCACGTCGGTCAAGGCACCGTCGACCGCCGCTCGCAGCGTCTCCGGCGAATCGATCGCCACGGTGATGTTGGCTCCGCCGTCGACGAGCCGGCCGAGGCGGCTGCAGTCGAGGACCTCGTTGGCGAGGAGCAGATCGGTTCCGAAGCCGGCCCGGGCCATGCCCTCCAGCTCGCGGATGGTGGCGGCACAGAACTTCTCATGGCCGGCCTGGACCAGGCGGCGGGCGATGTCGGTCGACTTGAACGCCTTGACGTGTGGCCGTAGCGCGGAGCGGGGCAGGGCTGCCGACATCGTCCCCATGTTGGCGGCGAAGACGGGCTCGTCGATGAGGAGGGCTGGGGTGGGGAGCTGCGCGAGCGTTGACGGGTCGGACATCCCACGACAGTAAACCCCTGCCGCAAACCCCTGCCGCCCTGCCCGACCGGCCAGCCCGTCAGAGGGCGCTGGTAGATTCGTCGATCATGGATGTTGCGGTGATAGGTGCAGGCCTGGCCGGTCTGGCCGCAGCGATCGAGCTGCAGACCGCCGGCCACGCAATCCAGGTGTTCGAGGCCACAGATCGGGCCGGCGGGCGGGTCCAGACCGACGAGGTCGATGGCCATCTGCTCGACCGGGGCTTCCAAGTGTTGCTCGATGCTTACCCGGAGGTGTGGAACCTGCTCGACGTGGCTCCCCTCGATCTCCAGTACTTCGCTCCGGGGGCCCTGACCCGGTTCGACGGTGCCTTCCACCGGGTCACCGATCCCCTCCAGGACCCGTCGGGCCTGCTGGCGACCCTGCGATCACCGGTCGGCTCGCTCGGCGACAAGTTGCGCATCCTCTCCTTTCGACGGGCGGTCCGGAAGGGCACGCTCGATGACCTGTGGAACCGACCGGAACGAACTGCGCTGGAGCGCTTGCGCGATGCCGGCTTCGGCGATGACATCATCGAGCACCTGCTCCGCCCGTTGTTCACCGGCATCACGCTCGACCCGGAGCTCAGCGGATCGAGTCGGGTGCTCGAGTTCGTGTTTCGCATGCTGTCGTCAGGCCATACCGGCGTGCCGGCGAGGGGCATGGCGGCCATCCCGGCCCAGCTCGCAGCCCGTTTGCCGGCCGACGCCATCGCGGTGTCGACCCCGGTCGCCGCGGTCGACGGGTCGTCGACCGGCGCCGCTATCAAGCTGGCCGACGGGGAGGTCGTATCGGCCGATGCCGCGATCATCGCCACCGATGCCTCCACCGCGGCCGAGCTGTCCGATGTGACCGATCACGGGTGGCGGCCGACGACGACGGTCTGGTTCGCTGCCGATGAGCCGCCGATCAGCGAACCGATCCTCGTGCTCAACGGCGAGGGGTCCGGCCCGATCAACTCACTGGCGGTGATGAGCGAGGTCTCGGCCGCCTACGCCCCTGCCGGCCGCTCGACGATCGCCGTATCGGCACCGGTGATCGAGCCGGGGCTTGCTGCCGACGTCCGCTCCCAGCTCGGGGAGTGGTTCGGTGCTGTCGTCGACGACTGGGACGTGCTCCGGGTCGACGAGATACCGAAGGCTCACCCGATCCAACCGCCGGGCCACGATCGCTCGGGGGTCGCTGCCCCTGGCGGCGACCTCGGCGGTCGCGTGCTCGTGTGTGGCGACCATCGGGCCGACCCGTCGATCAACGGTGCTTTGTTCTCGGGGCGAGCGGCGGCCCGCACCCTGCTGGCCGGCGTCGACGAGCCAGCACCCGACGACGAGCCAGCACCCGAGACCTAGCCTGGCGACGGCCGCCGTCCGCAACCACTGTCCACCCCCACCATGCCCGAGCTCCCCGAGGTCGAGACGATCCGCCGCCAGATCGAGCCCCGCCTCGACGGGCGGGCAGTTCTCGATGCCGGCTCCCACTGGTCGGCGAAGTTCACGCCGGCCACCGCCGTGATCGGCGACCGGCTCCTCGGAGCCGGCCGGCGCGGCAAGTACCTGCTCCTGCCGACCGAGACCGGGCGGGAAGTCGTCGTCCACCTCGGCATGACCGGCGCGCTCCGGTTCGCGCCGTCGCTCGGCGCATCGTCACCGGAACATGGCGCTGCGCTGGACGACCCCTATGTCCGGGCCTGGTGGCGGCTCGGTCCCGGCGGGGGGAGCCCCTCGGGTGAGACGCTGCTCTACGTCGACGTGCGCCGGTTCGGACGGATCCGAGTGGTCGCCGCCGGCGACTACGCCGCGATCCCCACCTTGGCTCTCGCCGGCCCGGAGCCGTTCGATCCAGCCTTCGACGGCGACCGGTTCTGGGCGCTGTTGCAGCAAAGCAAGCGGCGGATCAAGACCCAGCTGCTCTCTCAGCGACCGGTCGCCGGCGTCGGCAACATCTACGCCGACGAGGCGCTCTGGCTGGCGTCGATCAACCCTCGGGTCACCCGCCTCGGTCGGACCCGAGCCGCCGAGCTGCTCGCGGCCCTTCGTCACGTGTTGCGGCAGGGCATCGACAACGGTGGCACGACCCTACGTGACTACCGAACGCTCGACGGGTCGTCCGGAACCAACCAGGGAGCGCTCTCGGCCTACGGCCGAGCGGGGAAGCCGTGCCGCCGTTGCCGCACCGAGCTTCGCGCCGCGGTGATCGACGCCCGCACCACAACGTGGTGCCCCGATTGTCAACGTCGTTGACACACCGGCCGTTGGACCGCTGCTGACCAGGGTCGTTGCCGCAGGGATCGACGGTGGTCGGGATCGCGGCGATCATTCTTGTGTCAGAAGCGGACGAATCCCACGTAAAGCCGTAGGATCGAGGCAATGGACGTGGGGTTCACAGAGTTGGAGGAGCGGACGTGGCGTGCGTTCCTGTCGGCCAACGTGCAGTTGCTCGAGCGACTCGATCACGAGCTCCAGCAACGATCCCACCTGTCGCTCACCGACTTCGAGATCCTGTCCGAGCTCGCCGCGGCCCCCGGCCGACGACTCCGAATGAGCGAGCTGGCGGAGCGTGTGCTCGTCTCGCGCAGCCGGCTGACCTACCGAGTCGACCGGCTGGCCGAGGTCTCCTACGTGACCCGGGAGGAGTGCGAGGACGATCGCCGGGGATTGTTCGCCATCCTCACCGACACCGGGACCGAAGCGCTCGAGGCTGCCACCGACGGGTACCTGGCCGATGTGCGGACCTGGTTCTTCGATCTTCTCGACCTGGACGAGCTCGACGTCGTGAACCGGGTGATGGCCCGGATGGACGCCAAGCTCTCGTCGAACTGACATCCCGGCGGCGGGATCCGGTGACGGGCACCGTCGGGTGACGGGCCCCGTGACCAGCGGGCCCGCTCCGAACGGGCCACCGACACTCCCGAGGAGGTTCGCCGTCGTCGGAGGAGGGCGGGCGGGCCGAGCATTCGCCGCTGCCCTCAGCGCAGCAGGCTGGGAGGTGGCCGGCGTCCACGGTCGAGACGACCCGAGCCACGGCCTGACCGACGGGAACGATCTCGTCGTGATCGCGGTGCCCGACGACGCGATCGCGACGGTGGCCGCCGCCATCGAGCCCGGTTCCGCCGCCCTCGTGCACGTATCCGGGGCGAAGGGGCTCGACGTCCTGGCCGGCCACCCCCGCCGAGCCTCGGTCCATCCCCTCATGTCGCTCCCCGATCCCACGATCGGGGCCGAGCGACTCCGCGATGGCGGGGTGTTCGCCGTCGCCGGCGACCCGATCGCCTGGACCCTGGTGGCGGCGCTCGGGGGCCAGGCGATCGAGGTCGACGACGCTCACCGCAGCCTCTACCACGCCGCGGCGGCGGTGGCGGCCAACCACCTCGTCGTGCTCTGCGCCCAGGTCGAGCGGCTGGCGGCAGCGGTCGGCGTGCCGACCAGCGCCTACTGGGACCTGATGGCCGGCACGCTCGACAGCGTGCGTCGCGTTGGCGCAGTATCGTCACTCACAGGACCGGCGGCCCGGGGCGACGACTCGACCCTGGCGGCTCACGTGCACTCGTTACCCGCTGAGGAACATGCTCTCTACGTCACGCTCGCCAAACAGGCCGCGGCTCTGGCCGGCACTACCCTGCAACCCGGCTGGGACACCGTCGATCGCGAACGCAGCGGCAACGAGCGACCGCGAGATTGACCATGCCTGAGCACGGACCGACGATCGTCACCACGATCACCGGGCTGCGCGCCGACCTCGGCGAGCGCCGCCGCAGCGGTCAGCAGATCGGGTTCGTGCCGACGATGGGCTACCTGCACGACGGCCACGGGTCGCTGATGCGGGCCGCGGCCGACGACAACGACGCCACCGTGGCCAGCATCTTCGTCAACCCGCTGCAGTTCGGCGCCGGCGAAGACCTCGACAGCTACCCCCGCGACCTCGAGCGTGACGCCGCCGTGGCGGCGGCGAACGGCGTCGACCTGCTGTTCACACCGACCGTCGAGGAGATGTACCCGAAGGGCCCGGTCCTGACGTCGGTAACGGTCGCCGGTCTGTCGGAGCGGTGGGACGGCGCAAGCCGGCCGACCCATTTCGCCGGTGTGGCTACCGTCGTCTCGAAGCTGTTCAACATCGTGGGGCCGTGCCGTGCCTACTTCGGGGAGAAGGACTACCAGCAGCTGGCCGTCATCCGACGGATGACGGCCGACCTGTCGATCCCGGTCGAGGTCATCGGCTGCCCGATCGTCCGCGAGCCGGACGGGCTCGCGATGTCGAGCCGCAACGTGTACCTCGATCCCGCCCAGCGGGCGGCGGCTACCGTCCTCCGTCGCGCACTCGACGCCGGGGAGGCTGCGGTGGCCGCCGGAGCCAGCGACCCGGCCGACGTCGATGCGTCAATGGCGGCCGTGGTGGGGGCCGAGCCGCTGGCCGAGCTCGACTACGCCGCCGCCGTCGATCCCGACACCCTCACCCAGCCCGAGCGGCTCGGTCCTCGGGTTCGGCTCCTGATCGCCGCCCGGGTCGGGGCGACTCGCCTGATCGACAACGCCGGGGTCGAGATCGAGGCCCCCCAGCCGATAGGAGCATCGTGACGACGACGAGAACCATCCCCGGGATCCGCTCTGCGAAACGGCGCGACGGCGCCGAACCGCTCGTCATGGTCACCGCCTACGACGCGCCCTCGGCCCGGGTGGCCACCGAGGCCGACGTCGACGTGATCCTCGTCGGCGACTCCCTCGCCATGGTCGTGCTCGGCTACGACGACACGCTCCAGGTGAGCATCGACGACATCGCCTACCACGTGGCCGCCGTCTGCCGGGCCGAACCGACCGCCGTCGTCGTCGGCGACCTGCCGTGGATGAGCTTCCACGTCTCCACCACCGACACGGTCCACAACGGCGCCACGCTGATCCGGGCCGGCGCCAGTTGCGTCAAGCTGGAAGGCGGGGCCAAGCGGGTGCCGATGGTCGATGCGCTCATCTCGGCGGAGATCCCGGTGATGGGCCACATCGGGCTCACACCGCAGTCGGCCAACGTGATGGGCGGGTTCAAGGTGCAGGCCAAGGAGGCCGAGGCTGCCCATCGGATGGTCGACGACGCCCGGGCGCTGCAGGAAGCCGGCTGCTTCGCGATCGTCATCGAGGGCGTTCCCGACACGGTCGGGAAGATGGTCACCGAAGCGCTCGACGTCCCGACGATCGGCATCGGGGCCGGAGGAGACACCGACGGCCAGGTGCTCGTCTACCACGACGTCATCGGCCTCGAGAACCGGTTCAAGCCCAAGTTCGTCCGCCGCTACGGCACGGCGTTCGAGGATCAAGCCCGGGCCCTCTCCTGCTACGCCACCGACGTGCGGACCGCGGCGTTCCCCGGTCCCGACGAGACCTACAAGGCCGCCGACCAGCTGAACGAGGCGCTCGGCCTCTACGGAAGCGAGCCGGCACCCCAGTAGGTTTCCGGGCGATGACCAGAATCGTTCTCCGGGCACCGTCGACCTTCGAGGCCGGCTTTGCCAGGATCCGATCGGAGCACGATGTGCCCCTAGCCTTCCCCGGCCCAGTCCTGGCCGAAGCCGAGCAGGCAGCCCCGGCCACCGGCCCCGACGATCGGCTCGACGCCCGCCACCTCGACTTCGTCGCCATCGATCCGCCCGGCGCCACCGACCTCGACCAGGCCTATACGGCCGAGCGGACCGGGTCGGGCTACCGCGTCCGGTACGCCATCGCCGACGTCGGCGACTTCATCGTGCCCGGCCACACCCTCGACACCGAGTCCCGCGAGCGGGGCACGACGCTCTACAGCCCCGACACCCGCACTCCCCTGCACCCGCCGGTGCTGAGCGAGAACCGGGCGAGCCTCCTCGCCGGTACCGACAAGCCGGCGCTGCTGTGGACGATCGAGCTCGACGCCGACGGCAGCCCGGCCGACTGGCGCCTCGAACGAGCCCTGGTGCGGGTCCGGGAAGCGATGTCCTACGCCGAGGCCCAGAGCCGGATCGACGCCGATCCTCCCGGCGACGACAAGCTCACGCTCCTCGCCGAGATCGGCCGCCTCCGCCAGCAGCGCGAGGCCGATCGGGGCGGGGTGAGCATCAGCCTCCCGGCCCAGGAGGTGGTCGAGCACAACGGCAGCTATTCGCTGGAGTTCGACCTGGCGCTCCCGGTCGAGAACTGGAACGCCCAGATCTCGCTCCTCACCGGCATCGTCGCCGGCCGGACCATGGTCGACGCTGCGGTGGGCGTGCTCCGAACCCTGCCCCCTCCCTACGATCGGGCCGTCGCCCGGCTCCGACGCACGGCGAAGGCACTCGGCCTCGACTGGCCGGCGGAGCTGCCCTACGCCGCGTTCGTCCGCGACCTCACCCCCAACTCCCCGGCGTGCAATGCGTTCCTCCTCCAAGCGACCCGGACACTGCGGGGCGCCGGCTATGTCGGGTTCCACGGGACCGTGCCCGAGCACGCCGAGCACGGCGCCATCGCCTCGGTCTACTCACACGTGACGGCGCCGCTGCGCCGCCTCGTCGATCGGTTCGGCAACGCCATCCTCCTCGCACTGTTCGCCGGCGACGAGCCGCCGGCCTGGGCGATCGAGGCCCTCGACGAGCTGCCGTCGCTGATGGGCAAGGCCCGCCAGCGTGAATCGGCACTGGAGCGCTCGATGGTCGACTTCGCCGAGGCGCTGGTGCTCGAGCGCAGCGTCGGGCAGACGTTCAGCGGCCACGTCGTCGATCTCGACACCAAGCGAGGGCTCGCCACGATCCAGATCACCGCGCCGGCGATCGTCGCTACGGTCGACGGTGCCGGTCGGACGCTGGCCGAGCAGCTGGAGCTCCGGCTCGACGCGGTCGACGTCGACGACCGCACGATCGCGTTCACGCCCCTCGGCTGACGCCACCGATCGGCTCCCGGTCGTCACCAGCTGACCGACATGCAAGAGTGGGCGCCATGAGCGACGTTCGTATCTCCGAGTCCGGGTTCGATCTCGACCAGATCGACCGGTTGCTGACCACCACTCGGGCCGTCCGCAAGCGGCTCGACTTCACCCGCGACGTACCTGACGAGCTGCTGTTCGAGTGCATCGATTTGGCCGAGCAGGCCCCGACCGGCGGCAACGACGCCAGCCGCCGGTGGATGGTCGTTCGCGATCAGGAGATCAAGAACGAGCTCGGCGAGCTGTATCGGGAGAGCGGCGAGTTCTTCCTCAAGGCCCGCGGCCGGCTCGACGGGACCGGTCATGACAAGGAGAAGGTCGTGTCGTCGAGCTCCTACCTGGTCGAGAACCTCGCCCAGGCCCCAGTGCTGGTGATCGTCGCCATCTGGGGCATCCACGACAACAGCGGTCGGCCTGGCCTGTTCGACTCGGTCGTCCCCTCGGCCTGGAGCTTCAATCTGGCGCTGCGGTCGAGGGGCCTCGGCTCGGCCTACACGACCATGCTCAACGGACGGGTCGCGGAGCTGGCCGAGGTGCTCGGCATCCCCGACAGCGTCACCACGATCGTCACGTTCCCGGTGGCCTTCACGAAGGGCACCGACTTCAAGCCCGCCCCGAGACGGCCGGCTCCGGAGATCACGTACTTCGACCAGTGGGGGTTCACCCGCGCTCGTCCCTCGGCCGAGGGCACGGCCAGGGTCGCCGATGGCCAGGGCGTGGTGGTGGAGATCGACACCGACGCTCGACCCGACGCGGTCTGGCCGATCATCAGCGACATCGAGATGCCGGCCCGGTTCTCGTCGGAGTTCCTCGGGGCCGAGTGGACGAGCGAGGGCGAGCCCGGCGTCGGATCGACGTTCGTCGGTCGCAACGAGATCCCCGACGTGGCCGCCTGGGAGGTGACCTGCCACGTCTCGGCTTGGGAGCCGGAGCGGTGCTTCGAGTGGCGGATCACCGACCCCGACAAACCCGGAGCGATCTGGCGATTCGACCTGGCCGAGCAGGGGCGGGGCAGCCGGCTACGGTTCTCGATGATCATCGGCGAGGAGAACAACGGGACCGCCCCCCAAGCGCTCAAGAACCCGGATCGGGAAGAGCAGGTGCTGAACGGGCGGCGACAGACCCTCAAGGCCAACATGCAGGCCACGGTCGAGGGGGTCAAGGCCCTCGTCGACGGCGACTGACCGGTGAGATCCGTGCCCGCCGTCGTGGCGGGGCTGGCGGTGGCGATCGTGATGAGCGCCTGCGGTGGTGATGAGGTCGCGACCTCCGACCCGGAGCCGGCCGAGACCAGCGGAGCCGAGGTCGCCGTGGAGGAGCTGTACCCCGACGTCGTCGACGCCGCGGCCACGCTGGAGGCGAACGGCACCTGGACGTTCGTCGCCACGTTGAGCTCGCCCTACGACTCACCCGACCGCTACGCCGACGCCTGGCGCGTCGTCGGACCCGACGGAACCGTGTACGGGATCAGGGAGCTGACCCACGATCACGCCAACGAGCAGCCGTTCACCAGGAACCAGAGCGGCATCGAGATCCCGGACGACGTCGACACGGTCACCGTCGAAGGGCGGGACCAGCTCAGTGGGTGGGGCGGGGCCACGGTCGATGTGGAGCTCGTCCGATGACCAGCGCCGAGCGCACCCTGGCGATCACCGCTCGGGGCCACGCCGTGCTCAACGACGCCGAGATCAACAAGGGCACCGCAACATCTACCTGCGGGCGCTCCAGGACACGAACGAGGTGCTGTTCTATCGATTCTTGTGCGGCCACCTGGAGGAGCTGCTGCCGATCGTCTACACCCCGACCGTCGGTGCGGCCTGCCAGCTCTTCAGCCAGATCTACCGCCGGCCCCACGGGGTGTTCGTCTCCTACCCCAACCGGGATCGAATGGCCGAGCAGTTCGACGCCATCACCACACCGATCGACGTGATCGTCGTAACCGATGGTCAGCGGATTCTCGGCCTCGGCGATCAGGGTGTCGGCGGGATGGGCATAATCGGGCTTACGGGCGGGGTTGGTCGCCGACGACGAGGCTGAAACGGCGGGCGTCGAGGTCGGTGATCGTCAACGTGAGATCGAAGACCTCGCCGCTGGCCGGCATCTTCAGGGCGCAGGCCATGACGAAGTCGGGGCGCAGCACCAGCGCGGCGTTGCCACAGTCGACCGACTCGGCGGTGAAGTTCGAGCCGACAGAGTTGTTGAGGGCAGCGGCGGCCTCCCGCTCGAAGCTTGGCAGGGCTGCCGAGCTCACGAGGTTGGTGGTGGTGAGCTCGATCCGACCCTCGGGGTTGACGACACCGAGGATCTGGATGACCTGGCCCGGATCGGTCGTGGCGGTGCAGCCGAACGACGTGCCCACAGCGAGCGGCCCAGGGTCGCTGCAGACGCCAACCAGCGGGCCGAGACCGACCGTCGTCGCCAGGTCGCCGGCGATCATCTCCTCGGCCAGCGTCTTCGGATCGACGGACGTGTCGACCTCCGGGGCCGAGGAACACGCCGCCGCAACGAGCGCGATCACGATCGTCAGCGCAACGATGGATGGTCGTAAGGTCCTCATGGAGGGGCCGACACTCCCTGGTCTGGACTGCCTCGACGTTACCTCTCCGCCTGCTGCGAATCGCGACAACCAGCGACCCCCTGCCCCGGGCGGCCCCCGACCACAGAGGACTGCCATGTCCGATTCCCGCTAGTCGACCGCCGGCATCGGGGCTAGAACAGAGGGGCGATGGACCGGCTCGACGACGACACCTGCTATGCGGCCATCACTCGCCGCGACGCCCGGTTCGACGGTCGCTTCTACACCGCAGTCGTCACGACCGGCGTGTTCTGCCGCCCGTCGTGTCCCGCCCGAACGCCGAAGTCGACCAACGTTCGCTTCTATCCCCACGCCGCCACAGCCACCGAGGCCGGCTTCCGGCCGTGCCGTCGGTGTCGCCCCGAGCTTGCTCCAGGACATCCGGAGTGGAATCGTCGCGCCGATCTGGCGGGTCGAGCGATGGCCCTCATCGACGACGGCGCCGTCGATCGGGTCGGGGTGACGGGGCTCGCTGCCGCCCTGGCCGTCAGCGAGCGCCACCTCCGCCGTGAGTTGGTGGCGACCGTGGGCACCGGACCGCTCCAGCTGGCCCGGACGAGGCGGCTCTGGTTGGCCCGGCTCCTGCTCGATCAGACCGATCTGCCGATCACCGACGTCGCCTTTGCGTCCGGCTTCGGCAGCGTCCGCCAGTTCAACGACTCGATGCGGCGAACCTTCGGCGAGGCGCCCTCGACGCTGCGCCGGCGCCCGGCCCCGAGGCGAGCCGATCGCACGATCACCCTGTCGCTCCCGAGCCGAGGGGCGTTGCGCTGGCCTGGCCTGCACACGTTCCTCTCGACGCGCGCCATCCCAGGACTCGAAGCGGCCACCGAGGCCGGTGTCCGCCGCAACGTTCCCGGCGGTTGGCTCGAGCTGAGCGGCCCGGACACCGGTGGCAGGGCGCTGCGCCTGCGGTGCTCGCTCGACCGGCTCGCCGACCTCACCGAGCTCGTCCCGATCGTCCGCCGGGTCGCCGATCTCGACACCGACCTCGAACCGATCGAGCACCGCTTCGAGGCCGACCCGCTGTTGGCGGCCCGGCTGGCCCGAACCGAGCTCGGCCGGTTGCCGGGCGCCTTCGACCGCTTCGAGATAGCGGTCCGAGCGATCGTTGGCCAACAGATCAGCGTCGCCGGAGCCCGTACCCTGCTCGGCCGCCTCCTGGTGATGACCCGGAACCCGGTGTCCGTCCCCGCCACCGACGACGATGACGACGGTGGAGCCAGGCCACCGAGCATCGATCGGTTCCCGAGCCCGGAGACCCTCGCCGCCCATCCGCTCGACGGGCTCGGCATGCCGGCCCGGAGGCGAGCCACGATCCGAGCCCTGGCCCGGGCCGTCGCCGACGGCACGATCCTCCTGGACGCCGGCGCCGACCCCGAGCGGACCAGGGCGCAGCTCCTCGATGTGGGAGGGATCGGGCCCTGGACCGCCGGGTACATCACGATGCGCAGCCTCAGCGACCCTGACGGCTGGCCCGTCGGCGACCTCGGCCTCCGTCGCTCGCTCGCTGTGAGCGCGGCCCAGCTGGAGGCCAGCGCCGAGCAATGGCGCCCATGGCGGGCCTACGCCGCGCTGTTCCTCTGGCAGAGCGACCCGACCCAGAACCCACCGCCGATAGCGACCGCTTCCCCCAGATCGACCACATCCGGAGCTCCGACATGACCGACCGCACCACGACCAACACCGCCGACACCGTGGCCAG
>JAOTYQ010000559.1 GCA_029861725.1 Acidimicrobiia bacterium
ACTGCACGTGGCCTTTGACGAGAACGAGCTTGGTGTGCTCGGGCAGCAGCTCGTCGAATCGACGAGCAGGAGCTGACACGTGGAACCGGAGCAACCGCCTGACCCCCTCCCACATCGCATCGGCTTGCTCGTCCTCGCTCGACAGCAGGCGGACCGCCACAGAGTCGCCTTCGTCGACGAGCGCTGGGTGGGCTTTCACCCGGCCCGTCTCGACCACCCGGGGCAGTGTCCCCACGTCCCAGGTCCGGAGACCGGTTCGCTCCCAGCCGTTGCCATCTGATGCGAGACTCGCCAGCGTCTCTCGCACTCGGTTGGTCAGCTTCGCCCTCAGCGGCACCAGGTCCTTGCCCTCGGCCAGGAGCTCGTAGTCATTGTCGATGACCCGGAACGTCGGGCGGAGGTGATCCGGGACCTTGGTGAGATCGAAGTCGTCGATGGTCACGACGACACCGGCCCGGCGCCCGAGCTCGATGGCCAGTCGCTCCAGCAGGGGACCCTGCGCCGGGTCGAGCAGTGGCACGACCTCCTCGACCGTTTCGGCCGCTGGCACGAACAACCGTCTGGTGGCCTTCGGCAGTGACCGTATGAGGGCGCCGACCAGCTCGGTCCTGAATCCCGGCACCGACCACTGGAACGTGCTCTCGTCGAGCTGGTTCAGCACGTCGACCGGGACGAGCACGCTCACCCCATCGAGGTCGGAGGTCGGGTCGAACTCGTAGGCCAGCTCCAGATCGAGCTCGCCGACGACCCAGCTGTCGGGGAAGTCGGTGTCGTCGACCGCCTCGGCGCCGGGGCTGAGGAGCACGTCGGTGGTCAGGTCGAGCAGGTCGGGCTTGGCCTTGCGCTGTTTGCCCCACCAGCTGTCGAAGTGGGCTGAGCTGATGATGTGGTCGGGGAGGCGCTCGTCGTAGAACGTGAACACCGCGCGGTGCTCCACGAGCAGATCACGCCGCCGGCTCCGGGCCTCCAGCGCCTCGATCTCGGCGATCAGCTCGCGGTTGCGGGCCGCGAACGCGTGGTTCGTGTCCCACTCACCCTCGACGAGGGCGTGATGGATGAACAGCTCTCGGGCCAGAGGCCGGTCGACGGTGCCGAGCTGAACCGGCCGGTTCGCAGCCAACGTCAGCCCAAAGAGGGCCACCCGCTCCTTCGCCAGGGCCGAGCCCCGATCGCGGTCCCACCACGGTTCGCCGTAGGAGTAGGTCGCGAGGTGCTCGGCCAGCTCCTCGACCCACACCGGGTCGATCCCAGCAATCACCCGGGCCCACAGCCTCGTCGTTTCCACTAGCTCGGCCGCCATCACCCAGCTGGGCGACGCTGCGAACAGCGCCGAGCCGGGGGTGATGGCGAACCGGGTGTTGCGGGGGCCGAGATAGTCGGACCCCCTAGCGGTCCGTTGCCTCCCGCCCCGACTCTGCCGGTGATCGCCGTCGCTGGTCGTGTCGGCGACCTGTTTGACCCCGATCTGCGAGAGCAGACCGGCCAGGATCGAGCGGTGAAGGGCGTCCCGGTGGACCTGGTCGTCCAAGCGGTCGGCGATGGTCGAGCGCCGTCGTCGTCCGCCGTCGTGGTGGCCGAAGCCGAGGTCGCGGACCACCCGCCGGAGCTGGGCGTGGATGTCCTGCCACTCGATGACCCGGTTGTAGTTCAGGAACTCCCGCCGGCACGTCCGGCGGAACTGGTTGCGGCTCCGGTCCCGTCGGATGCTCTGCAGGTACTCCCACAGGTTGAGATAGGTGACGAAGTCGGAGTTCGAGTCGGTGAAGCGGGCATGAGCGTCGTCGGCCAGTTGTTGCTTGTCCTTCGGCCGCTCCCTCGGATCTTGAACCGAGAGACCGGCGACGATGATCATGACGTCGTCGAGCGCATTGTTGTGGTCAGCTTCGACCAGCATCCGCCCGTAGCGAGGGTCGACCGGTAAGCGTGCGAGCTGCCGTCCGAGCGGGGTGAGCCAGCCCCGCCGCCCCTCTTGGGCCGGGTCGAGGGCGTCGAGCTCGACCAGGAGGTCGATCCCGTCGGCGATGCTGCGATGGTCGGGCGGGTCGACGAACGGGAACCGCTCGATGGGGCCGAGGCCGAGCGAAGCCATTTGCAGGATGACCGAGGCCAGGTTGGTGCGCTGGATCTCCGGTTCGGTGAAGGGAGGCCGCGTGTCGAAGTCATCTTCGTGGTACAGCCGAATGCACACCCCGGGACCGAGTCGTCCACACCGACCGGCCCGCTGGCTGGCCGAAGCTTGGGAGATCGGCTCGATCGGGAGCCGCTGGACCTTGGTCCGGTTGCTGTAACGGGAGATGCGGGCGGTCCCGACGTCGACGACGGAGCGGATCCCGGGAACCGTAACCGACGTCTCGGCGACGTTGGTCGCGATCACGACCCTCCGCTTCGAGTGCTGCTGGAAGACGCGTTGCTGCTCCGCGGCCGACAATCGAGCGTAGAGGGGGAGAACCTCGGCGCCGGGAAGCTTCAGCTCGGTCACGGCTTCGGCTGCGTCGCGAATCTCCCGCTCGCCGCTGCAGAACACCAGGACGTCGCCGGTCGTGTCTCGCCAGAGCTGCTCGATCGCGTTCGTGATGCCTTCGTTCTGATCGAGCGGCTCGGCCGCATAGGGCCCGTCGAGCGGTTGGTATCGTAGCTCGACTGGATAGCTGCGACCGGAGACCTCGATAACCGGGGCGCCGTCGAAGTGGGTGGCAAACCGTTCGGTGTCGATCGTTGCCGACGTGATGATCACCTTGAGGTCGGGACGGCGGGGGAGGAGCTGCTTCAGGTAGCCGAGCATGAAGTCGATGTTGAGGCTCCGCTCGTGGGCCTCGTCGATGATGAGCGTGTCGTAGCCCATCAGCGACCGGTCGCGGGGGATCTCGGCCAGCAGGATGCCGTCGGTCATCAGCTTCAGCCGGGTGCGGGGACCGACCTTGTCGGTGAAGCGAACGGCATAGCCGACGGTCGTACCGAGTGGCGCGTCCAGCTCCGAGGCGATCCGCTCGGCGATCGTTCGAGCCGCCAAGCGGCGAGGCTGGGTGTGGCCGATCCACGCCTCGCGCCCTCGGCCGAGCTCGAGGCACAGCTTGGGCAGCTGGGTGCTCTTGCCCGACCCGGTCTCTCCGGCCACGATCAGCACCTGGTTGGCCTCGATGGCGGCGAGCAGGTCGTCGCGCCGCTCGGTGATGGGCAGCTCTGGCGGATAGCTGATGGCGAGATCGGTGGTCATCCACCCCAAACGCTAGTCACCAGTCACCGGGCCCGGCGCAGTCGGGCCGAGCGCTCGGCTGGAGCGCGACCGGTAGGGTCGGTGGATGGTTGGCTCGTTGGTGATCACCGGGGGCAGTCGAGGCATCGGCGCCGCCACCGCGCTGCTGGCGGCCGACCATGGCTACGACGTGTGCGTGAACTACCGGTCGAACGCCGCGGCAGCTGATGACGTGGTGCAGGCGTGCCTGGATCGAGGTCGGCGGGCTCTGGCGGTCGCCGGCGACGTGTCACAGGAGGCCGACGTCGTCGCGCTGTTCGATCGCGCCGCGGCGGAGCTGGGACCCGTCGCCGGCCTCGTCAACAACGCCGGGATCATCCAGCCTCAGGCTCGGCTCGATACCTACAGCGCCAAGCGGCTGGACGACGTCGTCGCCGTTAACGTCGTTGGGGCCTTCCTCTGCGCTCGGGAGGCGGTGCGACGGCTGTCGACCCGCCACGGCGGGAGTGGGGGAGCGATCGTCAACGTGAGCTCAGCGGCGTCGTATCTCGGCAGCCCGAACGAGTTCATCGACTACGCCGCGACAAAGGGTGCGCTCGACACGATGACGATCGGGCTGGCCAAGGAGGTTGCGACGGAGGGGATACGGGTCAACGGCGTCCGGCCCGGGCTGATCGACACCGATATCCACGCCGCTGCCGGTGAGCCGGAACGGGTGGCCCGCCTCTCGGTCGGGGTGCCGATGGAGCGCGGTGGTACCGCCGATGAGGTGGCCGAGGCGATCGTATGGTTGCTGTCAGACGCGTCGAGCTACGTGACCGGGTCGCTCCTCAACGTGTCCGGGGGTCGGTAGCCGGCCCTAGCCGTGGGCCGTGGTGGCTGGGTTCGTTGTCGGCGGCTGTGGGCCATGGTGGCTTTGCTCGTTGTC
>JAOTYQ010000560.1 GCA_029861725.1 Acidimicrobiia bacterium
GGCAGTGGCCGCCGGTCGCGTTGACGCCGCAGCCCTACCGTCGCCCTACGATCGCTACGACCCCGGCCGACTCGTGACGGTGATCCACGAGACCCGACCGAGCAGCGAGCCGAGCGACGATCTCGTGGTGTGTCACGGCACGCCGGTCGTGCCGAACCTCTTCCTCGACAGCGGCCGGTTCGCCGGCTGGACCGGGCTCGCCCGGCTCGGGGTGGCCGACCGGCACGCCGACCTCGCCGTCGCCCACCGGAGCATCCACGCCCTGTTCGGACCCGACGCGGTGTTCGGCTTCTACGAGGGCTACGGCGCCGAGCCCGATCTGGTCGCCCTCGACCACTACATCCTGATCGACGTCGTCCTCGCCGCCGTCGCCCAGCCCGACCCGGCCCCGAGCGAGCCGTCGCTGCCCGACGCTCCGGCGACCGGTTCCGAGTTCGAGGCATGAGCACCAGGGCGTTGGAGCCGCTGGTCATCGTCGGGCCAACGGCGTCGGGCAAGACAGCGCTCGCCGTGGCGCTGGCTGAGCGGGTGCACGGGGCGGAGATCGTCTCGGCCGACGCCATGGCCGTGTACCGGGGCATGGACATCGGCACCGCGAAGCCGACGATCAACGAGCGGGGCGGCATCACCCACCACCTGATCGATGTCGCCGACCCGAGCGAGGAGTACACGGTCGCCCGATTCCAAGCCGACGTCGCTCGAGCCGTCGCCTCGATCACCGATCGGGGTGCGGTACCGATCGTCGTCGGCGGGACCGGCCTGTACGTACGAGCGGTCGTCGACAACTTCACCCTGCCGGGCCGGTACCCGCAGGCCCGGGCCGCGATCGAGCGGGAGCGGTCGACCGAGGCGCTGTGGGCCCGCCTGGAGGAGCTCGACCCTGCGGCGGCCGCCAAGATGCTGCCGACCAACCGACGGCGGATCGTTCGAGCCCTCGAGGTCACGATCGGCTCGGGTCGCCCGTTCTCCAGCTTCGGACCGGGGGTCGACCAGTACCCTCCGTCATCGTTCCGCCAGGTCGGCCTCCGACTCGACCGCGACGAGCTCGATCGCCGGATCGATGCCCGCTATGACGCGCAGCTGTCGGGCGGCTTCCTGGCCGAGGTCACGTCGCTGGCCGCTCGCGAGCTGTCCCGGACCGCGGCCCAGGCCCTCGGTTACCGCGAGCTGCTCGACCACGTCGCCGGATCGGTCACGCTCGACGAGGCGATGGCCGCCGCCCGCAAGCGGACCAAGCGCTTCGCTCGTCGCCAGGAACGCTGGTTCCGCCGGGATCCGCGCATAACCTGGTTCGAAGCCGACCGTGACGACCTCGTGGATCAGGTCGAGGGTTGGTGGCGGACTCCCGGGAGCGCATCGTCACCGTGACGTGCGAGACTGGGGTGGACATCGGAGACTCTGATACAACGTTGGCTTCCATCACCCTCACCAAACACCACGGCCTCGGCAACGACTTCTTGATCGCGGTCGACCCGCCACCAGATCTCGGTCCGGAGGACGCGAGGGCGTGGTGCGACCGCAGGCGGGGGGTCGGGGCCGACGGGTTGATCGCAGCGCGTCGCAACGGGGAGGACCCGGCGGCGTGGACGATGACGCTCTGGAACCCCGACGGCAGTCGAGCCGAGCTGTCCGGCAACGGGTTGCGGTGTCTCGGCCAGGCGCTGGTCATCCACCACGACGACGGCGGCCTGACCAAGCGATACCACATCGAGACCGACGGCGGGGTCCGCGACGTCGAAGTCTTCCTCGACCGGGACTCCGACACCTACGGGGTCACCGTCGACATGGGCCAGCCCGGCCCCGGCCCCGACCCCTACGACCGTTGGGGCTCGCTCGGCGTCGCCGTCGAGCGCCAGGTCGGGGTCGACATCGGCAATCCTCATCTGGTGGCGGTCGTCCCCGACCCCGAGGCCGTCGATCTCGGGGCGGTCGGCCCAGCGGTCGAGGCCGCCTATCCCGACGGGATCAACGTCGAGCTGATCCGCGTCGTCGATCGCTCGTCGATCTCGTTGCGGGTCTGGGAACGAGGCGCAGGCCTCACCGAGGCCTGCGGGTCGGGAGCGTGCGCCGCGGTGTGGGCAGCCAACCGGTGGGACCTGGTCGATGACTGCGTCGACGTCGGTATGCCCGGAGGGCCGGCGACGATCGAGCTCGTCGCCGGCGGGGTCTTCCTCACCGGCCCCGCCACGTTCGTGGCGGTGGTCGAGATCGAGCGACGTTGAACCGGCCGGGTGGAGAAAAAGGCGAGCGCCCTGGCGACGGGCGCGGCGAGAATGACCGGATGCGACGAGGCCGATCGACGAACGACACCGGCCGGTCAGCCGACCGCGCAACGGCGTCTGACGATCGCGCCTCCACCGCCGAGGATGCGGCCTGGCTCGACGCCGTCAACGACACGCTCGACGACGACGCAACCCACCGGGGCGGCTTCGGCGACTACGGCGGCGCTGAAGACGGCCTGCTCGACCGAAGCTTCCGGGAACGGATCGTGCTCGTCGGTGTCACCCGGGCGGGGCAGACCGCCCTCGACACCGAAGCCTCGCTCGACGAGCTGGCACTGCTCGTCGACACCGCCGGCGCCGATGTGCTCGACCGGGTCGTGCAGCGGCGCGAGCGTCCGGATCCGGCAACGTTCGTCGGTCGTGGCAAGGTGGAGGAGATCCTCGATGCCTCCCTCGCCATCGACTCCGACACGGTCGTCTTCGACGACGAGCTCACCCCGGCCCAGCAGTTCAACCTCGAGAAGATCCTCGAGCGCTCTGCGCTCGACCGCACCGCCGTCATCCTCGACATCTTCGCCCAGCACGCAACGTCGGCCGAGGGCAAGGCGCAGGTGGAGCTGGCCCAGCTCCGTTACCGGCTCCCCCGGCTGCGGGGCAAGAAGAACTTCAGCCAGCAGGCCGGCGGGATCGGCACCCGCGGTCCCGGTGAGACCCAGCTCGAGGTCGACCGCCGTCGCCTGCTGCGGCGAATGCACAAGCTGGAGCGGGATCTGGCTCGCATCACCGAGCGCCGAACGAATCAGCGCAAGGCTCGGCGTCGGGCGCCGTACAAGAACGTGTCGATCGTCGGGTACACCAACGCCGGCAAGTCATCGCTGCTGAAACGGCTCACCGGGGCCGACGTCAAGATCGAGGATCGGCTGTTTGCCACCCTCGACCCGACAACCCGCCGGTTGCAGCTCCCGGGGGGCGAGCAGATTCTCGTGACCGACACGGTCGGCTTCGTGAAGAAGCTGCCCCATCAGCTCGTCGAGGCGTTCAAGTCGACCCTGGAGGTGGCAGCGACGGCCGATCTGCTCATCCATGTCGTCGACGGCTCGGTCGACGATCCCCGCCCCCAGCTCGACGCGGTGGCCGAGGTCCTGACCGAGATCGGGGCCGGAGAGGTGCCCCAGCTGATGGTGTTCAACAAGGCCGACCTGTCGCCGGAGGCGAAGCGGCACGTCGACGCCAACCCGGGGTCGGTCGCCACCTCGGCGATCACGTACGAGGGCATCGACGAGCTGCGGCTGGCGATCGGTGACCGGCTGCGGGCCACGTCCCCGGTCTATGAGGTGTTCGTGCCGTGGGCCCGGGGCGATGCCCTCGCCGCGGTCCACCGGGAGGGCCAGGTGGTCGTCGAGATCACCGAGGACGACGGCATGCGGCTCCGGGCCCGGCTGGAGGACGCCTCGGCCCGCCGCCTCGCCGACTTCATCGTCGATGACACGCCGCTGGGCGACGAGCCAGCCGTCGAGACCCGGACCGATTCCGCTGGCGCCTCGCCGGCGCCGACCGAGGAGAGCTGAGTGGGCTTCGAGCCACCGCCGTATCCCTACGACCGGCTCGATGAGCTGAAGGAGGTCGCCGACCGTCACGAGGGGGGCGTGGTCGATCTCTCGATCGGCACCCCGTGCGACCCACCGACCGACGCCGTTCTCAAGGCACTGGCCAACTCCGACGCCGAGCGGGGCTATCCCCCCTCGATCGGCACCCCCGAGTTCCGGGCGGCGGCGGCCGACTGGCTCAACCGGCTCGTCGCCACCGACCTCGACGCGGCCGAGATTCGGGCAACGATCGGCTCGAAGGAATTCGTCGCCGGCCTGCCGCACTGGCTACGACTCCGAGACCCGGCG
>JAOTYQ010000072.1 GCA_029861725.1 Acidimicrobiia bacterium
AGGGTGGGCTCCCGGTGGATCACCACGGTCTCACCGAAGCTGACCAAGCCGACCCGAGCGTCGTCCGGGAGGTTCTCGACGAAGCTCCGAGCTGCGGCCTTGGCTGCGGTCAGCGCCGATCCCCTCATGCTGCCCGACGTGTCGAGCACCAGGACCGTATCGGCCGCAGTGGCGACAGGGGCCACGGCGACGTCGACCAGCTGACCCCCATCGGTGACGCCGAAGTTGCGATCGATCGGGGCGAGCCGGCCGAGCGCCGGGGGCACGGCCACCTCCAGGACGATCTCGTCCTCGGCCTCATCGACGCCGAGGATCTGGATCTGACCGTCTGGGTCGCGGTCGGAAGCGGTGGTCGACAGCTGAGCACCAGCTCGGCTCCCGGTGCCCACCACGAGAAGGCTCAGAGCAGCCAGGGCAGCCAGCATCTCGGGAAGGCGCTTCACGACCACCGGCCTTCGCCGACCGTGGACTCGGGAAAGGCCTTGGCCAGCTCATCGGGGCCGCCGATGTCGTGACGGTGCAGGTCGTCGAGGAACCGGGGCCGAGCGCCCGTGGGCCACAGAACGCCCGTCAGCCCATCGGTCCGTCGGTCAGTGCTGTCCGGGCCGGCGCCATGGTCGAAGGCGAAGATGGTTGACAGGCCGATGGTGTCGCCATGCATGCCCGTGACCTCGGCGATCTCGGTCACACGCCGGCTACCGTCCCCCATCCGGTTGAGGTGCACCACCAGGTCGAGGGCCGAGGCAATCTGCTCCCGGATCGAGCGCGCCGGCAAGTCCAGTCCAGCCATGAGCACCATCGTCTCCAGCCGGGAGAGGGCGTCTCGCGGTGTGTTGGCGTGCAGGGTGGAGAGCGAGCCTTCGTGGCCGGTGTTCATGGCTTGCAGCATGTCGAGGGCCTCGCCACCCCTGACCTCCCCGACAACGATGCGGTCGGGCCGCATCCGCAACGAGTTGCGAACCAGATGGCGGATCGAGATCTGGCCTTTGCCCTCGACGTTTGGGGGCCGAGCCTCCAACCGGATCACGTGGCGTTGATGGAGCCGGAGCTCGACGGCGTCCTCGATGGTCACGATCCGCTCGTGTTCGGGGATGAAGGAGGAGACGACGTTCAGCAAGGTGGTCTTGCCCGAGCCGGTACCGCCACTGATGAGGATGTTCTGACGGAACCGAACAGAGGTATCGAGGAACTCGACCGCATCACCGGTCAGCGTTCCGGCCCGGACGAGGTCGGCCGCGGTGAGCGCGGTCTCGGCGAACTTGCGGATCGTCAGCATCGGGCCGTCGACCGCCAGCGGAGGGATGACCGCGTTGACCCGGCTGCCGTCGGGCAGGCGGGCGTCGACCAGCGGCGAGGACTCGTCGATCCGGCGACCGACCGCAGCGACGATCTTCTCGATGACCTGGCGGACGTGTTGGGAGGTCATGAACCGGGCCTCGGTCAGATGCAGCCGGCCGCCTCGCTCGACGAAGATGGCGTCGGCGGCGTTGACCATCACCTCGGTGACCGTCGGATCGGAGAGGAACGGCTCGATCGGACCGAGGCCGAGGATGTCGGATCCGATCGACTCGACCAGGTTCCGCCGTTCGTCCTCGGAGAGCTGCGTCGCCTCGGTCGACAGGATCTCGTCGAGCTCCCTGACCACGTGGGTTCGCAATTGCTCTTCGCTCATCTCGGGATCGAAGAGCCGGTTGCCGAGACGGTCGAACAGTGCCTTCTGGGCTCGAGACCGGAGCCGGAAGAGGGGGTCGCTGTGGATCGGGCCCCCGCCGTCGGGGACGATCCCGTTCCCTGAGCGCCGGCGGGACTCGACCTGGCGGAGCAGCTGAGCGATGTTCATCGACGCCCCTTCCCCCTGCCCCGCCGGGACCGGCGGTCGTCGGGGTCGGGCGACGGGGCGAAGAACTCGGCGATCCGGTCGAAGCGATTGGCCGTGCTGCCACCGCCGTTCCGCTCGATCACCGGGCTGCCCTCGTTGGTCGAGACCGGGATCAGGCGGGTGCTCGGGATCTGGAAGGCGGCCTCGAGGCCTACGGCGGCCTCGATCTCGGCCACAGACAGGCCGACCTTGGCGTTGGCCCGGTTGAGGACGAAGGTCCGCCGCTGGGACACGTAGCCCACCTCGTCGAGCACGTCGAGCTGGCGCCGCACGGCTCGGACCGACGGCACATCGGTCGTCGAGACGACGAGCAGATCGGTCGATTGCTCCATGGCGGCCAGGGCGAAGCGGTCGACCCCGCTCGCCGTGTCGACGATGACGAACGGGAACTCCTCGGCGAAGGCGGCCAGGGTCCGCTTCATCTGATCCTGTACGATGTCGTCGGCCGCCACCAGATCCTCGGGCGGCGCCAGGACGGCGAGCCCCGACGGGTGTCCCGAAAGGAACACCTTCAGCGCGCTTCGTTCGTGATTGGCGGCCTCGACCGCCTCGACCAGCGAGTACTCGGGGCGAAGGCCCAGCGCAGCTGCGCAGTCACCGAACTGGACGTCGAGGTCGAGCAGCACGACCTGCTTGGGCGCCCGACGAGCGAGGCCGACCGCCAGGTTGACCGCCAGCGTGGTCTTGCCGCTGCCCCCCTTCGGGCTGATGATCGTGATGACCCGTCGCCGGATCTCGCTGGTCGACTGGCCCCTCCGCCGGTGGCGGGACCGGGCGAGGTGGAGGATCGGTTCGACGGCGGCCTGGAACTCCCGGCGGGTCCCGGCCTCGAGGATCACGTCCCGGGCTCCCAGCCTGAGAAGGGCCAGGGAGGTCGCGACATCGAGATTGGCGACCAGACAGAGGATGGTGGCCGAGGGGAACAGCCGATCGATCTCGGGGACGACCAGCTCGGTCAGGTCCAGACCCGCGTCGGCGCCTACTACCACCAGCTCGGGATCGGCGGCGCAGGCGTCCATCGCCACCTCGATCGGATCCCGCCACTGGTCCGACCAGATCCGGCGGACCGGCAGCGACCGGCCGTACAGGTCGACGAACACCGCTTCCAGGCCGGGGTTGCCAGACAGGAGGGTGATGCCGCTCATCGGGCACTGACCTGGTCGAGCAGGACGCTGCCCCTGGTCTGGCCCGGCTCGTCGGTATCGGGCACGGTCTCCCGTTCGATGGCCAGCCAGATGTTGCCGAACTCAGCGGTGAAGACCAGCCGCTCGGCATCGAAGGGAGCGACGGCCAGGGTGACGAACACCGTCTCCTCGGGCGAGGTTGTGAGCCGTTGCTGGTTCTCCACCGGGCCCCGGCCCGCCGGCTCCTGTACCGCGGTGACCAAGACCTTGTGGAGCAGCAGGTCGGTGCTGTTGGAGGTGCTGCCGTCGAGATCCTCGGCGACCGAGGAGGGAAGCGGCACCGTCTCGCCGTCGACGTCGACCACCGTACGGCTGAGCTGGAACGGGTCGAAGGAGGCGAACACGGCCACGGTCTGCCCCGCTTCCAACAACCCACCGACGGCCCTCTGGGCGTCGAGCTCGACGGTGACCTCGACCATGTCGTCGGGGACGTCGATCCCGACCTCCCGGTCGGCGAACTCCGTCCGCTGGCCGAAACGGCTGGCGACGAGCTGTTCACCCGGCATCAGGTCGACGGTTGCCACCTGGCCGGCCAGGGCCGGAAGGCTGTCGACCGCACCGGTGGCCCGGACCTTGACCGGGACCCGCTCGACGATCACGCGATCCTCAATGTCCTCGACCGACGTTCCGCTGGCGATAGCGGTGCTGACCACGTAGACCTCGACCAGCTCCTCGCCGGCCAGGGCCCGTTGCTCGGCGCTGCCGACGTAGGCCACCAGTGCCACCGTCCCGACGACGGCCAGCAGGATGGCTACGACGAACCCGGCGATACGTCTGCTCATGTCGTCTCCCCTCGGCTCATGGGCCGGTGCTCGGCTCGCAGGCCAGGTAGGCGCCGGGGTCGACCCCGCAGACGGCGATGACCTCGTTGCCGGAGAGGACCCCGGGCGGACCGCAGCAGGTTCCGGTGATCAGCCCGGGGTCGACCTTCAGCTCGAAGGACCAGTCCGTCCAGGGGCCAACGAGATCGAACGCGTAGAGGCGGGCCCGGACCAAACCGATCAGGTGCACCTCATCGGCATCGGCGTAGTTGAACACCGGGAACGCCACGTAGCTGCCGCTGTTGCGGAGTGAGGCGAGTTGCCACGTGAGGTCGAGAAGGGCCCACGGACGCTCGTAGCACGTCGCCCCGGCACCGCAGCTCGAAACGGTCGGGTCGTCGAAGTCGACCTGCCCGGGGTAGCCGTCCCGCATCCAGTCGCGGAGCTCGTGGATCCCCGTTCCGCCTTCGAAGTCGAGGGTGGCGAAGTTGGCGATGGCCGACGACCCACCGCACGCGTCGGGGTCGTCCTTGACGGAGCGGACCTCGACCCAGGTCGGGCCGCTCGGCGGGTTGTCGATCAGTTGGCGCAGATCGGCCGACCCGTCGTAGCAAAGGGCGAGCGGGCGAAGCCCGGACACGGTCAGGGGTGGTCCCCACGTCGCAGTGGACACCGACTGGGCCGATCGGCCCTCTGCTGTACCGACGGCGGCGAAGGTGGCGTCGACGCTCTCGCTGGCGGTCACCGTGACCCGGCCCCCGTCGGGGCCGAACGAGACGACATCGCAGTCGGTCATCGTGGCGGCCGGGGCATTACCGGCGACGTAGGTTCCGGCGGTGGCGCAGGCCGCCTGCTCGTCCCAGGGACGATCGACCAGATCCTGGGCTGCGGCCAGCGCCCCTGCGTCGGTGGCCGGGATCAGTGTCTGGCGGGTGAGCCAGCCATCGCCGATGTCGATCACCAGGGAGGCCATGCCCAGGATCCACACCAGCGAGAGGGCCACCAGGGCCAGCGAGGCTCCTCGCTCGTCGGCGCGGAGCGCCCGGAGCCGGCTCAGGCCTCGCATCGGAACACCGCCTGGCCGGTGAGGGTCAGCTCACGGTCGAGCACGAACGGGATGGTGATCTGGTGGGGCGCGGTGACGGTCACCGTGACCGACTCACCCTCCCGGCCGTCGCAGCCGCTGCTCGGGATCACCGCCACCGCGGGAGGAGCGTCGAGGGCGGTGCCGGCCAGGGTGGCGTCGACCCGGCTCACGACGTCGGCGCTCGTGGTCGACGACACCGACGCCAGGCGGCCACCCTCCCGGGCCGCGGCCTCGATGGCCTGGGCCCGGCTGAGAACGAGCCCGAACTCGATCATCCCGAAAAGGATCATGAGCAGGGCGGGAAGCGCAAGCGCGAACTCGGCCAAGCCGGCTCCTCGCTCACCCACCCTGGAACGCCGACCATCAGGCCGGGTCCTCCACAATCGCCTCATCGCTTCCTCCGCCGTAGTCGCCAAGCCCGTTGTCCGAGCCCACACCGGCGGAGGGCAACCTAGCCACGAATAACACCCTTTGACAAGGGTCAATGGGGATTCAGGTGCTTATTTTATTTGACGGTTGCGGTCAGCTCAAGAATCGGATATGACGTGGTGTTCTGTTGGCGGAACAGCCCTAAGACTTCGAGGTGGATCACCATGGATAGAGCTGCATCAGCAAGTAACAACAGAGTAGGGTTTGTAGAAAGAGGTATCCGCTCTGTCACGGTGAAGGATTGAGAGAAATTGTTGGACAAGTGGTGCCAATCCGATCTATACACCCAATCACCGTCCGCCTTTTGGTCACTTGATCGGCGGGAGCGGGAGCGCCCTGCCACAGCGGCGGTTGCAGCAGGGCGCTCCCTCTGTACGGCGGCGCATGGCCGCCCATTCCGGCCGGAGGGCACATCAGATCGCCCTTCAGATGCCCTCCGGCCGGAACAGATCGCTTACGGGGTGCCGGCTCCCCCGTCGGATGGGAGTGAATCGGTGGCGTCCGAGAAGGCGGCGATGATGTCCGCTCCGAACGCCGTGATGATTGTGGCAGCTGCTACCGCAACCACGAACAGCAGCAGGGCATACTCGGCCAATCCCGCCCCCTGCTCTTGGCTGAACCTGTCCTTCAACCATGCTGTCCAAACAACCGTCTTTATCATGAAGTGCTCCTCGCCTTGTGGTTGCTTCTCACCATCATTGTGCATCCGGTGGCCGGACAACGCATCCACCAAATGTGGTATTCGCTGCGCGACCGATCGAACCAATCACCCGATCATTCATCTCGATCCATCGCGGTCTTTCGACAAACATCTACAACGATCAGCACGGTCTTGCTTGGGCCAGGGAAGATGGGCGACGACGAATGGACACCCTCAGAGACAGCACCGCAGGAAGAGCTCATCCAGGGAGCAACGGCACGATGACCTCGCTGACCGCTGAGCACGACGGCTACCGACCGGGTAGCCGGCCTGGCCCGCCGGTCGGTCAGGCCCTCGTCGCCTTCACGGTGACCATCGTTGCTCTGTTGCTGTTCGCCGGCGCCGACGTCGCCGGCTCCCTGGACGTGCCGGTCGGCACCGCGTCCCAATTCGGGGTCGTCGCCACCACCACCTTCGCCATCGCCGGCATGCTGGCCGCCTATCGAGCCTTGGCAATCCGTAACGGCTGGGCCGCAGCCATCGGCGCGGTCCTCCTAGGGCCAGGAGCTGCTTGGTCGTGGCTGACGTTCGTGGCCGGCGGGCCCGCTCCACAGGCAGTCAACTCGCTCGTGGTGCTGTCCGGCGGCGGCATGGCCATCGTCCTCCTAGCCAGGGGCCTGCGGCGGGCCCACTGGCTGGAGGTCTTTGGCGGCCTCGGCTCGCTGGGGCTGGGCATGGTCGCAGTGCTGGTCCGACTCGACCCGGCGGCGACCGGAACCGCATCTCCGGCGCTGCTGGCCGCGGTCGCCGGCATGACCTGCCTCTACGGATTGCTAGTGGACGTCGAAGTCGCCGAGCACCGGTCACTGATCGAGCTGATCGAATCTCGCGAGCGCATCGAGGAGGAGGTGTCCCGAGTCGAAGACCTCCTCCATGACCTGCGCAGCGGTCTGCTGGCCATCGAGACGGCCGTCGGCTCGTTCGACGACGACGTCGCTGCACCCTTGCGGGCGGAGGCGGCCCGCCTCAGACGGCTGACCCTCACGGGTGCCCGCACCATCGAGCTCTTCGATCTTGCCGACCGCGTCCGGAACCTGGTGGCGGCCCGCCGGGTCGCAGGGGTCCCGGTCACCCTTCGGGGCCCTGAGCAAGCGACCGCTTGGGCCGAGGAGTCGGAGGTGTTGGCCATCGTCGACAACCTCGTGACCAACGCCGAGCGGCACGGCCACTCCGGCCCGATACTGGTCGAGATCGCCGGCGGTGACGTCGTCACGAGGGTCTCGGTTTCCAGTCGCGGCCAGCTTCCCGCCGGCGATCCCGAGGCCATCTTCCGCCGGGGCGTCACCACCCATCCCCACGGCCGAGGTCTCGGCCTGGCCCGGGCCCGCATGCTCGCGGTCCTCAATGGGGCCGAGCTGCAGGTCTCTCCGGCCCAGGCCGGACACACGACCTTCGTCCTCACCCTGCGGTCCCGGCCCCCAGTGGCGGTGGCCTGATGGAGCTCCGGCGGATCGTCATCGTCGACGACCATCCCCTGCTGGCCATCGGACTGCGGGCGGAGCTGGAGCGGGCCGGGGCCGAGGTCGAGCTGCCCGACCCGACCGTCGGCCCCGACCAGCTGGTGGACAGCATCTCGTCCCGTCGGCCGGACTGCGCCGTCATCGACCTCGGTCTACCCTTCGATGGTGGAGGGTCGGCCCTGATCGGCCCCCTCGTCGCCGAGGCGATCCGGGTCGTCATCCTGACCGGTGAGACCGAACGGCAGGCACTGGCCCACTCATCGGGCGAAGGCGCCGAGGTTGTGCTCTCCAAGTCCGAGCCACTGGTGGACATCGTCGAGACGATCCTCGGGGTGGCTGGCGGGCAGACCGTCCGACCCCGACAGCGAGAGGAGCTCTCGGTGGAGCTCCACCGGTTGGAGGCCGAGCAGAACCGGCGCCACGCCCCCTTTTCCGATCTCTCGCCGCGGGAGCAGCAGGTGCTGGCCGGGTTGATGAGCGGTCACGGGCCGGCGGCGCTAGCCGAGCGGCACTACGTCTCGGTGGCAACCATCCGCGCCCAGGTCAGGAGCGTGTTGCGCAAGCTCGGGGTCAGCTCCCAGCTCGAGGCCGTGGTCTTGGCCCACCGCAACCAGTGGAGCCTCGAGGCGGACCAGACTTGAGCCGTATCGTCACGTCGCGGTCGGGCCCGGCCCCGATGTCAGCCGCCACCCGACCCGGGCGTCATCCCGCACCGGTGCGTCACCCGACCGCCCGAGCGCTGACCACCCACCATCCCGCAGTCCGGATCGCCATCGTCGCCGCCACCGCCGCAGCCGTCGTCGCCGTGGTCGCGAGCCACCGGGCCGATCCCGTGGTGGCAACCCTGCTGTCGATCGCGCTGCTGTCCTACGGCGTCCTGTCGGCCATCGACGCCGCCGAGCAGCGGCTGCCGAACCGGATCACCCTGCCGCTGGCCGCAGCCACCATGCTGGCCGTCCTGACCGGTGGCCTCGTTCGCTCGAACCTGGAGTCGGCGCTCGGGGCCCTGGGGATCGGCCTGGCCTTCGCCGTGGCTCTCCTCGTGATGCGGTTCGGGATGGGAGACGTGAAGCTGGCCCTGACCGTCGGGACGATCGCCGGCTGGTTCGGCCAGAACGCCGTCGTGACGACCGCCCTGATCGGAGCGATGTCCGGTGCGACCGTCGCGCTGCTTCTGATCGTCATCCACCGCCGCTGGGACGTGACCTTCAGCTTCGGCCCGTTCCTGGCCGTCGGCTCGGTGGCCGGCATGCTGGTGGCCGGGTCGTGATCAGCGAGCTCGGACCAGCCAGTCGCCTGACAAGCTCTCGGGGACTACGCCGACGGCATCGGGGCGGCGCTCAACTCGCTGAGGGGAGTAGCGTGGGCCCCATGCTCAGTGCCAGGTGGACGGCGGAGGGGATCGATGTGGTCGACGTGGAGCCGCCGCCTATTCCCGAGGGCTGGGTACGACTCGAGGTCACTGGGTGCGGGATCTGCGGCAGCGATCTCCATATCTTTCGCGGCATGAGGGCCGGCACCCTCGAGCCCGCCGAGTTCGCGATTCCCGGTCACGAGTTCGCCGGCACCCTGGTCAGCCTCCCGGCGTCGATGGCCGACACGGTGTACGCAGTCGAACCATGGGTGAACTGCCGGGACTGCGCCCACTGCCTGCGAGGCGACACCGTCCTGTGCGAGGACGGCGAGCTCATCGGCATCAGCGCAGGGGGCGGTCTGGCTTCGTTCGTCGACGTCCCCCTTCGCCTCTTGCACCCGGTCGACGCCGCCGTCGATCCGACCCTGGCCTCACTGGCCGAACCCTGGGCCGTCTCGGTCCGGGCCGTGCACCGGGCCCGCCTCACCGAGCTCGACGAGCGGGTGCTGATCATCGGTGGTGGCAACATCGGTTTGCTAGCCGGACTGGCGGCGCGGGATCGGGCGGCCACCGTCGGGATCACCTGCCGTTACCCCCACCAGGCCGATCTGGCCCGCCGCTTCGGACTCGACGCGATCGCCGAGACCGATCTCGATGCTTGGGCCGACGCCCATCAACCAGGGGTGGTGATCGAGACCGTCGGCGGTGAGGCCGACACCATGGCCGACGCCGTTCGCTGTGTCCGCAGAGGCGGGCGGGTAGTCGTCGTCGGCGTGTTCGACCAGCCTCGTCCGACCGACTACCGGGAGGTCGTGCTCAAGGAGCTGGAGCTGATCGGTTCCTTCATCTACGGAACGGTCGAGAGCGGATCGGAGTTCGGGGCCGCCGTCGGTCGCATGGGCTCGATCAGCGACGAGCTTGCGGCCCTGCAGACCCACCACTTCGCGCTGACCGACCTGGTCGAAGCCTTCGCCACCGCCAACGACAAGTCGAGCCTGGCGGTCAAGGTCACGATCGGTGGCGAGGCGTAGGCAGCATCCCCTTCGCTCTCAGGCTGAGGTCGTCGCCGTGGTCTCAGCGGTGAGCCCGGCCGAGCGCAGCTGGTCAACGGCGGCCCGGACGGCTTCGTCGACGCCGGGATCGGAGTTGTCGTGGCCGAAGCCCTCTGCATCCCACGAGGCGAGCAGCCCGGTGACGAAGGGGGGGAACCTACCGACGGCTCTCCGAGCCGTCAAGACCCTTTGACGCTGGCCAGCGTGGGACAGCCAGCGTCACGATCTTGGACCCTTGGCCGAAGGCCAAGTATCGTGGCAGGGCCATGTCGTCGACCACGACCGTCTCAGCAGAAGGTCTCGACGAGCCCTCCAGCCCGCGGGAGGAGCTTGGCAAGCGCGAGCTTAACAAGCTCGACAAGCAGCGCCGGATCGTCGAGGCAGCAACCCAGCTCTTCCAGCAGAAGGGATTCGACGCCACCACCACTGCCGAGATCGCGGCGAAGGCCGGCATCGGGGCGGGGACGCTCTATCTCTACGTCGGCTCGAAGGAAGATCTGCTCGTGAGCGTCTTCGAGGCCGTGGCCGGCGACGCATGGAGCCAGGCGTTCGAGCGGGTCGATGGAACGAGGCCGCTCGTCGAACAGATGACGGAGCTGTTCCTCCACGTGACCGACCACCACGAGGCCGATCAACGGCTGGCGAGATCGTTCTTCAAAGAACTCCCGTGGCTTGAGCCCTCGGGGCGGCAGGGCGTCGACGACTTCGTGAACGACTTCCTCCGACGCATCGAGGACGCCTTGCTCGACGCCTGCAACAACGGCCAGCTCGATCCCGAGGTGCCGCGGCGGACCCTAGCCGGCAACCTCTATGCGCTGTGGGTCCACGAGATGCGGCGCCGAAGCAGCGGGCGGCAGAGCTACGACGAGATGGTCTCGCATATGACGGCGTCGTTCCGGGTCGCGTTCTGGAGGATGACGCCCGAGACGAGCTGACGGATCAGCCGAGTGCAGGAGTTCGGGGTTCTCCTGGAGCTCCTGGGCACTGCCGTCGTAGCGGATGCGGCCCCCTTCGCGGACGCCGCGACCCTGGTGTCGACAAATCTGAGTCTGCTCACTTTTCGCTCGACCGTCCGATCCGCTCAACCCCAGTCGTTTCCGACGAGGGAGACGTCGTCGGGGTTGACGAAGTCGTCGGTCGTCCAGCCATCGAGGTCGTACTCGGACATGCACTGATCGGCGAATCCCTCGAGCATCTCGGTGAGGCCGCTCGCATCGGCCAACGCCGTGTTCTCGTACATGACCTGCTCGTGGTTCCCCGCGTAGTTGCGCTCGTACAGCTCGTGACGCCCACCGAACTCGCTCGCGGTTGCATCCCAGAGCAGCTTCATCACCTTCATGCGGTCGAGCGCCTCGATGCCGTTCGAGCCCCGCACGTACTTGTCGAGGTACGGCCGGATCTCGTCGGACTTGAAGTCGTTGGCGTTGGAGTTCACGTAGATGAGACCCGAGGCCACCACTTGCTGGGTGATCTCCTTGATGCGGGGATAGAACATGGGCGTGAAGGCGCGGTAGGCCATGCCATAGAGCATCGACGGCTGCACCGCCCCGTTCTCCCACGGATCGGGGGTCTTGGCCATGGCGTCGCTCAGGCCCCACATCAGGTTGCGGATTGCGATCACCTCCCCGAGGTTGGCCCGCACGCCTCGGAAGTCGCGGGTGCCGGTGGTCCGCAGCGCTTTGGAGAGCACACCGGCCAGGAAGTCGAGCTTCACGCAGAGCCGGGCCAGGCCGTGGAACGTGAATCGCGGGATGAAGCCCGTTGCCGGGAAGAAGTCGTTGGCCTTCTTGACGTCGCCATAGAGGAACACGTTCTCCCAGGGGATCAGTACCTTGTCGAAGACCAGGATCGAGTCGTTCTCGTCGAGCCGGCTCGATAGCGGGTAGTCGAACGGGCTGCCGGTGGCTGCCGCCTGCAGCTCGTAGGAGTTGCGGCAGATCAGCTTCACGCCTGTGCAGTCCATCGGCGTGGTGCAGACGATGGCGTACTCGGGCTCCTGGATCGGGATGGAGCCGAAGTGAGCGATGAAGTTGTAGTGGGTCAGCGCGGAGCCCGTAGCCACCACCTTGGCGCCAGAGACGATCAGACCGTTGTCGGTCTCGGACTCCACGTGCATGCAGACCTCGCCCGCCTGGTCTGCTCCGAGGTGACGATCCACCGGAGGATGGACGATGGCGTGGTTCCAGTAGGAGATCTCCTCCTGTGAGCGCCTGTACCAGTTGATCGCGTTGTCGTGGTAGTCGGCGTAGAACTCGGGGAAGGCCCCCAGGGTCCCGAGGAACGAAGCCTTGTAGTCGGGGCTCCGACCCATCCAGCCGTACACCAGACGTTGCCAACCGGCGATCGCATCGCGGGCCTCGACGAGGTCGTCTGTGCTGCGGGGGACGCGGAAGAACTTGTGGGTGAGCCCGCCGGAGCCGGTATCGGTCTCGCACATCAGTGTCTTCTGCAGCGCTGGATCGTGCAGTGCGTCGTACAGCCTGGCGACCGAGCGCACGCTGTTGCGGAAGGCAGGATGGGTCGTCACGTCCCGCACCCTCTCCCCGTGGAAGTACACGGTCCGACCGTCGCGGAGGCTCTCGATGTACTCCTCGCCGGTGAAGGGCCGGTAGTGCGAGTTCAGAGCTTTTGGCATCGTGAGGCTCCCGTTCGGCTCGTCAGGGTCGTGACACTAGTTGAAAAGTGAGGATGCTCACAAATACCGGAACGCAGCGTTCCATCTCCGACGCACCGCCGTCCCGGAGCCCGGCGATCTGCGGTCCGTTCTCGACCTTTGTGGCGTCCAGGCTGCGGAGGACTTCGACGAGACCCGCCCGCTCTGGCAGATCCATCTCGTCGAGGGTCTGGCCGCTGATCGAGCGGCCATTGTGGTCAAGGTCAGCCACTCCCTCACCGACGGGATAGGGGGCAGCCAACTTCTCCGGCTCTTCGGCGACGAGCCGCCGACACCGAACACGGTCGGCCGACCGAGCGGGCGGCCGCCGACCAAGGTCGCGTTCCGGGACTTGGAGACAGCGGCCAACGTCGACGCAAGAGACGGTGCAGAGAACGAAGTCGACACCGACTGATCGGCGAGTTCAAGACGACCACGCGGCCGACGTCACCAAGATCCGGTGCCCGGCCCGAGACGGGCCTTAGGACACTGTTGCGCCGTCTGGTGACCGGCGATGATGAACCAAGCGGGCGACGGATGTGAGTCGCGCCATCCATCAGACCGGGGATGCAACAGGAGAAGGGATTCGAGCATGCCAATGGACGTTTCCGGGCCGCCCCTCATCGGCGGGTCCGAGGACAACCACCTCCTCGCGTCGGTCAAGCGCCACGCGACCGAGAACCCCGACAGGGCCATGGTCTCGGTCCGGGTCGGCGACGCTTTCGTCGACCGCTCCGCTGCCGACGTCTGGCAGCGGGTCGAGCAGTTGGCAAAGGGCCTGATCGCAGCCGGGATCGAGTCGGGAGATCGAGTCGCTCTCATGTCGGCGACGAGGGTGGAGTGGGTAGAGCTCGACCTGGCGATCAACCTGGTCGGGGCCGTCACGGTTCCTATCTACGAGACGTCTTCGCCGGATCAGATCGGCTGGATCCTGACCGACAGCGAGGCCGCGATCCTGGTCGTTGAGTCAGACGAGATGTTGGCCGCCGCCCGATCGATCGAGACCGAGACCGCCTGCCGGGAGATCCTGGTGATCGAGTCCGGAGGACTGGACGAGTTGATCGACCGAGGAGTTGACGTAGGCCGGGACGACCTCGACGATCGCCTCGAGGCCATCACCCCAGACGACATCGCAACCCTGATCTACACCTCGGGGACGACCGGTCGGCCGAAGGGCTGCGTGTTGACCCATCGTAACCTGCGGGTCAACGTCGATCAGGTGGCTGATGCCCTGGCCGGTGCGGTCGACGCCTCGGATACCGCCCTGCTGTTCCTGCCGCTGGCTCACGTCCTCACCAAGACCACGGCGCTGTTCTGTCTCGCAACGGGAATCAGGATCGCGTTCGGCACCTCGATCGCGAACCTGCCCGACGAGTTCGCGATGGTCCGGCCGACGCTGATCGCCGCCGTGCCTCGGATCTTCGAGAAGGTCTACAGCAGGGCCCAGCACACCGCCGAGGCGGACGGCAAGGGCCGGATCTTCGACCGGGCGGTGACCACCGCCATCCGCTGGTCGCGGCAACGGGTTGCGGGCCGGATCACAGCAATCACCAGGGCCGAGCACTGGGTGTTCGACCGGCTCGTCTACCGGAGGCTGTCAGCCGCGTTCGGCGGGGAGCTCCGGATGGCGTTCAGCGGTGGCGGACCGCTCGGTGAGCGGCTGACGTCGTTCTTCGACGGCGTCGGGGTCCGTATCTACGAGGGCTACGGCCTGACCGAGACCAGTCCCCTCGTCACCATCAACCGCACGGACGCCTGGCGACCGGGCTCGGTCGGCCGGGCGGTGGCAGACACCTCGATCAAGATCGAGGCCGACGGCGAGGTCCTGGTCAAGGGACCGCAGGTGTTCCCGGGGTACTGGCGCAATGATCGGGCTACTGCTGAGGTCTTCGACGACGACGGCTGGTTCCACACCGGCGACATCGGCACGATCGACCAGGACGGGTTCCTCCTGGTGACCGGCCGGAAGAAAGAGCTGATCGTGACGTCGGCCGGCAAGAACGTTGCTCCAGCCCCCCTCGAGGACCGGCTCCGATCCCACAATCTCGTCAGTCAGGCCATGATCGTCGGCGACGCCCAACGCTTCATCGCCGCCCTAGTCACCATCGACGAGGAGGCATTCGTCGATTGGGCCCAGGACCATGATCATCCAGGAGCCACCGTGGCCGACTTGGCAACGAGCGACGAGCTACGAAAGGAGATTCAGGAAGCAATCGATGTCGCCAACGCCTCCGTGTCCCGAGCCGAGTCGATCCGAGAGTTCGTGATCCTTCCCGCCGACCTCTCGCTGGAGCAAGGCGAGATCACCCCCACGCTCAAGGTCCGGCGGGCCGTCGTGGCCCAGCACTACGAGGACACCATCAAAGCCATCTACGGCTGAACGGGACGCTGACACAGCACCAGCTGACGGGCCGCCCGGACCTCGTCGAGCCGACCGACCGCGGTGCTGTGGGGAGCCGACTGGACGAGAGCGGGATCTTCGACGGCCTCGGTGGCGATGCGTTGCAGCGCGTCGACGAACGCGTCGAGTGTCTCCCGGCTCTCGGTCTCGGTGGGCTCGATCATCAGGGCTTCGGGCACGATCAGCGGGAAGTAGTTCGTCGGCGGGTGGAAGC
>JAOTYQ010000073.1 GCA_029861725.1 Acidimicrobiia bacterium
CGAGTCGTCGGAGCATCGCCGTGACCACGAAAGCCCTTGCGGTCAGGGCGGCAAGGGCTTTCGTGGTCACGGCGATGCTCCGACGACTCGTGGGCGAAGTGGCCCGGCTGTGAACATCTCCACAGACCGGGCACAAAGGTTTGTCGGCACCTCGGCGCCAAACCTGAGTGACGCCGTGGGACGGTCCGAGCTAGGGGGCGAAGAGTTCGCCTAGCGGCCATCGTGGCGCGCGGACTGGCCCGGTTCAGGCGCTAGGGGAAGACGGTGGGTTGCGCAATTGCGGGGTCGCCCAACCAGGCGTCACCGGGCACGAATCGGCGACCTCGTACTCCTCACCCGCCGAAGTAGGAGCTTCCTGCTGTGGCGCCGTCGCCGACCGGCTCATACGCTTTGCGGAAAGGATCCAAGGGGGATCGCCATGACGGAGCAGATGCAGGCGCTCGGTGCCTGCCCGCACGATTGTCCAGACACCTGTTCGATGGTCGTCACTGTCGAGGGGGATCGTGTCACCAAGGTCAGGGGCAACCCGGATCACCCGTTCACACGAGGTGGTCTCTGTGTCAAGGTCACCGACTTCCCAAGTCACCTCTACAGCGAGGACCGGATCGTCACCCCTCAACGCCGGGTCGGGGCCAAAGGCGAAGGACGGTTCGAGCCAATCACCTGGGACGAGGCGCTGGACGAGATCGCCGCCCGCTTCAGCGACATCATCGACCGGCACGGACCAGAGGCGATCTTGCCCTACAGCTACCTGGGCAACATGGGCATCCTCAACGGACTGACGGTCGGTGACCGGTTCTTCAACGCTCTGGGGACCAGCGTCTCGGAGCGGACGTTCTGCGACGGTGGGGGCATCTCGGCCTACCTGATGACGTTGGGCCCAACCGCTGCGGTCGACCCGGAATCGCTTGTCCACTCCCGCTACATCATCATCTGGGCCTGCAACGTGCTGTCGAACAACCTGCACCTGTGGCCGTTCATCGAGGAGGCCCAGAAGCGGGGGGCCAAGGTCGTGTGCATCGACCCGGTTCGACACCGAACCGCTGAGAAGGCCGACTGGCACATCCCCATCCGGCCCGGCACCGACGCCGCCCTCGCCCTGGCGATGATGCACGTGATCATCGGTGAGAGCCTCCACGACGCCGAATACGTTGCAGCCAACACCGCCGGTTTCGAGGAGCTGACCGAGCACGTCGTCCAGTACACGCCCGAGTGGGCTGAGGGCGAGACCGGCATCCCCGCTGGGGACATCCGAACGCTGGCCCGAGAGTTCGCCACCACACCACCGGCCATGATCCGAGTCGGCGTCGCCCTGGAGCGGTCGACTGCGGGCGGCAATGCAGCCCGGGCGGTGTTCGCGCTGCCAGCCCTCACCGGCTCATGGCGTGAGGTCGGTGGTGGTGTCCTGCAGATGCCGATCTGGGCTTTCCCGGTCGCCTGGGATCATCTCCACGGCCCCCACACCAACGCAGACAACGTGCGGATCATCAACCAGTGGGAACTGGGCCGAGCACTGGCCGGTGGCTTCGAGGGCCCGCCGATCGAGGGACTGTTCGTCTACAACTCCAATCCTGCGGTGGTCACCTCAGCCCAGCAGTCGGTACTCGATGGGCTGGCCCGCGACGACCTTTTCGTCGTCGTGTCCGACCACTTCATCACCGACACCGCCCGGTACGCCGACATCTTCCTGCCGGCCGCGATGGCCATGGAGCAGAACGACCTCATGTTCTCCTGGGGCCACCTCTACCTGACCTACAACCCCAAAGTCGTGGAACCGCAGGGCGAGGCGGTGCCCAACAACGAGCAGTTCCGCCGACTGGCTCGACGTATGGGCATCAACGATCCGTGGTTCGAGCTGAGTGACGACGAGCAGCTGGTGCAGTCCTTGGACTGGTCGGTGCCACAGATGGAGGGCATCGATCTCGACCGGTTGAAGGCCGACGGCTACCTGCGGCTCAACCTGCCCCCAGCCGACGAGTACGCCCCTCACCGGAACGGCAACTTCCCGACACCGTCGGGCAAGGTCGAGCTGGTTTCGTCGATGGCGGCCGGAGGCAACTTCGTCGCCCCGTTGTTCCGGCAAGGCATCCCCGGCAACCAGGACGGCAAGCCGGTGGACGCGCTTCCGACCTACCACCCGCCAGTGGAGATCGGCTCCGACGACCATTACCCTCTGGCGCTGGTCTCGCCCAAGGCGCACGCCTTCCTCAACTCTCAGTACGCCAACATGGACAAGCAGTTGACCCAGCAGGGACCGCAGACCTGCCGATTGAACGCCGACGACGCAGCAGCTCGGGGCATCGCAGACCGCAGCCCGGTCAGGGTGTTCAACGAACGGGCATCGGTGTCGGCGGTGGCCAGGGTCGGCACCGACGTCGCCCCGGGCGTGGTCCTGATGCCAATGGGGCACTGGCCGTCCGGCTCCCCCGACGGCTTGGCGGTCAACGCCCTCAACTCCACCCGATACGCCGACATCGGCCGGGCGCCGACGTTCTCCGATACGGCGGTAGAGGTCGAGCCGGCGGCCGGCTGAAGGAGTGGTCGACCGGCGTGCCCCAGGCGTTGCGGAAGGCGACCTCGTGACCTGGCTCGCGCCTGGCCATGCCCCAGGTTCCCTGTGCGACACGAATCCAACCGCCGAACAACCGGCAGGGAGGATTGGGTGGTCCGTTCGCCCGGGCTAGCCGAAGTTCATGACGGGCGGGCTTCCACCGTCGACGACGATGGTTTGGCCGGTGATGGTCTCGGCTCGACAGAGCATGACGGTTGCGTTGGCGATGTCTGACGCGCTGCCGACCTGGCCGAGCACGGTCATGCTCCGGGCGAGATCAGCCATCTCCGGGGTCAATCTCTGCGCCATCCGGGTGCCTTCAACGAGACCGGGAGCTACGCAGTTGACCGTCACCGATGGCGCCATGGCCACGGCGAGGCAGTGGGTCAGATGGATGAGGCCTGCCTTGCTGCAGCTGTAGGCGATGCTGCTCGAGCCAGGGTAGAGGCCCCCTATTGATGCGATGTTGACTATCCGGCCCGGACCATCCCGTTGGAGGATCGGTGCCAGGGCACGAGCCAGAAGGTACGGGCCTCGAAGGTTGGTTTCCAGCACCCTGTCCCATGTCGGGGCGTCGAGCTGCTCGAGGTCTGGGAACGGGATACCGATGTTCCACCCGGCGTTGTTCACCAGAACATCGCATCGGCCGTGTGCGTCGATGACCGCTGTCGCCGCCTCGCCGATCGAGTTCTCGTCCCGTTGGTCCAGACGAATGATGCTCACCTTGCGGCCGGAAGCCTCGACCGACGCGGCCGTCGTTTCGGCTCGTTCTAGGTCGCCGACGTAGGTGATGGCGATGTCGCAGCCGGCCAGCGCCAGAGCCTCCGCGATCGTGCGACCGATGTCCCCAGACGCCCCGGTGACCATGGCCGTCTTGCCCTCGAGTTCCATTCCCTCCACCTCCCGAGTTCGCCAATAGGAACCTATCCTGTGATGGAGCTTCGGGTCACCCGAGGGTCAACAACCTCACAGGCCAGAGTCTCGCATGTGCCCGGGGGGCCAGCGGTTCACCTTGGTGGCCACGACGGTGAACGGGCAGGCTCAGCTCGACGACCGGTGGGCGGCGCGCCGGTCAGGGTATCCAGCCGGCGAACGTGTCGATCATGTACCGAACGTCGGGACCGAGGGGGTACAGGATCGGGCAGGTACAGCCGTCGTCGATGTACTCGGCGACCTTGTCCCGGCACTCCTGCGGGGAGCCGGCGGCGCAGATCATCTGGACGATGTCGTCGGGAACGAGCTTCGACGCCTCGACGACCTGCTCGTGGGTGGCCGGCCAGGTCAGTACCCGGCCGACGTCTTCCAGCAACGAGTCCGGCACGCCGCTGGCCTGCATGATGTGCGGCTGCTGGCCGAGGTACTGGGTCACCAGCAGGCGGGCCCCGTCGAGGGCGGCCTGGCGGTCCTCGTCGACCGAGCACACGACCAGCTGGGGCCGGTCGAGGTCGTCGAGCGACCGGCCCGCCTTCGACGCGCCGAGCTCCAGGCGCTCCATTGCCCGCCGGTTGTAGTCGGGCGAGACCAGATAGTTGAGCACGACACCATCGGCGATACGCCCCGTCAGCTCCATCATCTGCATGCCGGTCGCCCCGATGTAGATCGGCACGTCCTTGGGCCTGCGCTCCTGGTGCACGTAGTCGAGCTCGACCCCATCGAGGTGGACGAAGTGGCCGTCCATCGTGACCGTCTCGTTGTTCAGCAGGGCCCGGACCGCGGTGACGACCTCTTTCATGACGGTCAGCGGGTGGGCCCGGTCGATGCCGACCTTCGACGCCAGCGGATCCCACCAGGCACCGAGCCCGCAGATGATTCGACCGGGCGCCAAGTCGTCGAGCGTGGAGAACAGCGATGCCAGGCGGGCCGGGTTCCTCGTCCAGATGTCGATCACGCCAGAGCCGATCTTGATCGTGTCGGTCGTCGCTCCGAATGCGGCCATCGCCACCCCTGCCTCTCGCACGAGCCGCGAGTCGGCTTGCCACACCGCTTCGAACCCTCGGCGCTCGGCGTAGCGGGCGTGCTCGATCGCCTCGGGGATGGGATGGGCGTCCTGGAGGTAGAGGGCCAGCCTGGTCATGGGTTATCGCCCCTCTGCGTCCAATGGCGCCGCCACGCCCGACATGAGGAGCCCGACCGATTCGGTGGTGACGCGCGCCCGCTCGATATCGTCCATCACCCGGCCTTCGAACATCACGACCACCCGATCGGACAACGCAATCACCTCGTCGAGATCCTCCGAGATGAGCAGGATCGCCACCCCGGCCGAGCGCTGCTCGAGCAGCCGCTCGTGTATGTATTCTGCGGCACCGATGTCGACGCCCCTGGTTGGCTGGGCTATGACCAGGACCTCGGCGTCGCAGCTGAACTCCCGAGCGATGACCAGCTTCTGGATGTTACCGCCCGACAGGTTCCTGGTCGGGGTGTCGAGCGTGGGGGTCTTCACCGAGTAGCGCTCGACGAGATCGGAGCAGCGCCGGCCGATCGCCTTGAGGTCGAGGAGACCCCGCCGGGCGTAGGGACTGCGATCGTAGTGGAGCAACATCAGGTTCTCGGCGACGGTGAAGTCGGCGATCGCTCCGTCGCGCATCCGCTCCTCGGGGACATACGACAGGCCGAGCCCGCGAACCCGCTTGGGATTCGGGTGCTCGACCTCCCGGCCGGCGATCGCCACCGTCCCGGCTTCGATGGGGCGGAGCCCGACGACCGCTTCGGCCAGCTCGCGCTGCCCGTTGCCCGAGACGCCGGCGATGCCGACGATCTCGCCGGCCCGGACCTCGATCGACACGTCGTCGACCGCAACGAGACCGCGATCGCCGCTGACCCGGAGCCCGGCGATGGCGAGCTTCGGCTGGCCGGGCTCGTTCGGTGGCAGGGAGCGCTCGAGCTCGACGGGCCGCCCCACCATCAGCTCCGCCAGGGATTCACGGGTGGCTTCCGACGGTGTGGTCCGGCCCGATACCCGCCCATCGCGCAGGACGGTGATCTCGTCGGACAGGTCCATCACCTCGTGCAGCTTGTGAGAGATGAACACGAGGCCTCGCCCGTCGGCCTTCATCTGGCGGAGGGTTGCGAAGAGGTCGTCGACCTCGGGCGGGGTGAGCACGGCGGTCGGCTCGTCGAGCACGAGCAGCTGCGCATCTCGGTACAGGGCCTTGAGGATCTCGGCCCGCTGGCGCTCACCGACCGCCAGCTGCCACACGTAGGCATCGGGGTCGACGTTGAGGCCGTAGCGCTCGGCCACCTCCCGCAGCCGTTGCCGCACGGGTCGGAGATCGGCCGAGCCGAGCGGCGAGCGGAGCCCGAGGGCCACGTTCTCGGCCACGGTGAGGGTGGGGACGAGCATGAAGTGCTGGTGGATCATGCCGATGCCGCGGGCGATCGCGTCTGCCGGCGAGGTGATGACGACCGGGTCGCCGTTGAGTCGGATCGTTCCCTCGTCGGGCCGGTAGAGACCGTAGAGGATCTTCATGAGCGTGCTCTTGCCCGCTCCGTTCTCACCGAGCAGCGTGTGGACGCGACCCGGCAGCACGGTGAGGTCCACGCGGTCGTTGGCCACGACCCCGGGGAACCTCTTGGTGATGCCCTCCATCTCGAGCATCGGCCGCGCCGCTGCCGGTGAACCGCTCATCGCTGGAGGTGCTGCCGGGTCGTCGTCCATCGCAGCGCTGGCTAACCGGCGACGCCGGTCTCGAGCGATCCGCTGGAGATCGCCTCGACGGTCTCGTCGGCCAGGGTCCGTACGTCGGCCGGCAGTTCGTAGCCATCGTTGTACTCGATCACGAGGCCGTCGTTGGCGAAGGTGAGCGTGTAGGTCTCACCGCCCAGAGTGCCCGAGGCAATCGAGTCGAGGATCTGCTCGAGCACGACCTCCCAGTGGTACACCTGCGAGGCCACGACGTTGCTCTCGCCGAGCGAGGTCTGGTTCGACTGCGTGCCGAACCAGGCGACGTCCGCTTCCCGGGCCACGCCTGTGGCACCGACGACCATCTGGGCGGTGCCGGTCATGACGTCGGCCCCGGCGGTGAGGTGAGCCTCGGCCGCTTCGGCCGCGAGGGCGACATCGTTGAACGACTCGATGTAGTTGATGTTCACTTCGAGTCCGGGATCGGTGGCGAGCGCACCGGCTTCGAAGCCGTCGACGTAGAGCTTGGCGTCGCCGACTTCGACCGGCCCGACGACGCCGAGCACGCCGCTCTCGGTGAGCGATGCGGCCATCGTGCCGAGCACATAGCCACCCTGGTCGGACTGCACCGTGTAGGCGAAGACGTTGTCGAGGCCGAAGGTGTCGGCGCTGGTCCCCCAGGCGAAGGCGATGTCGGGGAAGTCGGGGGCGATCTCCGACAGCGGGGCGCCGTACTGGGAGCCGTGGGCGATCACGAGGTCGAAGCCGTCATCGGCGTAGCCGCGGATCGCGCTTGCTGCATCCTCGACGATGACGGTCCCGTCGGTGATGTCGAGCTCGATGTCCCGGCTCTCGCCGATGACGGTGAGGGCATCGACCATGCTCTGGGTGAAGGCCAGATCGTTCTGGGCGCTGGGGGCGACGACAGCGATCTGGATCGGTCCGTCGGCGTCGACCACCACCTCGTCGTCAGAGGTCTCCTCCTCGGCCTCAGCGGCTGCGTCGTCGTCGCCGGACTCGGCGGCCGTGGTGTCGGTGCTCTCCTCGGCCGACGTGTCCTCGGCAGAGGTCCCGTCGTCGGAGTCGTCATCGTCACCGCAGCCGGCGGCGATCAGCGCAAGCGCGGCGAGAAGGGCGAGGATCAGCAGTAACGGTTTCCGTTGTCTCATGATTCTGGTTTCTCCTTGGTACGGGGAACGGTGGCGGGACCGGCGAGCGCTGCTGGCGTCAACCGGAGCGGTCGAAGTGCTTGGTGAGCGCGGAGGGGGTCCCGATGCGGCGGCTGACGGCCACCAACACGAGGATCGTCAGCACGGCGGGGGCCATCGCCGTGAGACTGGCGGCCGGACCGGCGACGATGCCGAGCGTGCGCCATTGCACGACCGTCGCCGACACGACCCCGAAGAGCAGGGCGCCGGCCATCACGCCGGATGGTCGCCAGGCGCCGAAGTACACCAGCGCGATGGCGATGAAGCCTCGGCCGGCGGTGAGGTTCTGCTGGAAGATCCCCAACTCGAGGGCGAGAGCGGCCCCGGCGAGGCCGGCGAGCGTGTTGGCGATCACGATGGCGGCGACCCGGGTGCCGTTGACGCTGACCCCGAGGGTGTCGGCTGCTTCCGGGGTCTCGCCGACAGCCCGGACGTTGAGCCCGAACGTGGTGCGGTTGACCACGAACCACACGGTGGGAACGAGCAGGAACGCCACGTAGACGAGCACGTTGTGGTCGAACAAGATCTCGCCCAACCACGGGAGGCCGCTCAGCCCCGGGATCGCGACCTTCGCCAGGCCGTCGATCGGGATCGGCGACCCGACCTGCTTCTGGAACAGGAGATCGGTGAACCCAAGCCCGAAGAGGAAGATGCCGATACCGCTGATGCCCTGCTCGGCGTGCATGGCCACGGTGATCACAGCGTAGATGGCGCCCATCACCGCTCCCACGACGAGGGCGAGCGCCACGCCGGCGAGCGCGCTGCCCGTCTCCAGGGTGGTGTAGTAGCCGGCGAACGCCCCGAGGAGCATGACGCCCTCGACGCCGAGGTTGAGCACGCCACTGCGCTGACCGATCGTCTCCCCCAGGGCGGCGAGGAGGAACGGCACGGCCAGCCTGATGCCGGAGGCCAGCGTGGCGATGAGCACCGTGGCGGTGAAGAACTCGCTCATGCGCTGGCTCCGCCGGTCGGCAGCCGCGCGTCGAGCCGCTCCCGCAGCTTGAGGCTGCCGACCACGAAGACGACGACGATGCCGTTGAGGGCGACGATGAGAGCCGAGGGCACCTGGACCTCGCGCTGCAGCTCGATGCCGCCGGTGAGCATCCCGCCGAACAGGAACGAGGCCGGGATCGTGTAGAGGGGGTGGAGGCCGCCGAAGAGGGCGGCCACGATCCCGTTGAAGCCGGCGTTCTGGGTGAAGGCGGCGGCTCCTCCTTCGCCGATCAGCCGGTGGGATTCGCTGCCGAATACGAGCATGGCGCCGGCCACGCCGGCGCAGGCGCCGCTGAAGGCCAGCGCCTGGACGATGCTGCGCTCGACAGGCATGCCGGCGTATCGGGAGGCGTCGGGGTTGTGGCCAACCGCCCGGAGGCGGACGCCGAGCGAGCTGCGGAACAGCAGCACGTAGGCGGCGAAGGCGACGAGCACAGCGATGAGGACACCCAGGTGGAGCCGGGTGCCGCCGGGTAGCAGGGGCAGGTCGGCGTTCTCGGTGAGCCGTTCGGTCTGCTGGATCCTGACCGCTCCCTCCTCGATGAGGAGGTCCTGGAGGAGGAAGCTCAGGAACTGGGCGGCGACGATGTTCATCATGATCGTCGAGAGGATCTCATTGACGCCGGCGTAGGCCTTGAGAGCGCCAGGGATGGCGCCCCAGAAGGCGCCGCCGAGCGCTCCGGCGAGTAGGACCAGCGGCACGAGAAGCGGGCGGGGGACGTCGGGCACCGCCAGGGCCAGCAGCGTCGACAGCACCCCGCCGGCGATGATCTGCCCCTCGCCGCCGATGTTGATGACGCCGGCGCGGAACGCGATGCAGATCCCGACGCCCACGAGCAGCAACGGCATCGACTTGATCGCGGTGTCGGCCAGCGCGTCCCCCGAGCCGAAGGCACCGGCCACCATGGCGCCGTAGCCCCGAAGCGGGTTGGCGCCGAGGACCAGCAGCATGACGGCACCGATGGCGAGCGCAGCGAGAACCGCACCCGCCGGCACGATCAGCCCAGCGAACGACGCTCCGCTGCGACGGGGGGGCGCCGGTGGCGGGGCGCTGGGGTTCTCGGTCGCGGGTGGGGTCCCGCTCGTCGTCGTCAATCCTGCCGTCCTTTGGCCTCTCCGGCTCGACCGATCATCGATAGTGACCAGTGGCCTCGCCCGCCAGGAGGCCCACATGATAGCGACTGCTCACAGGGTTGGGTCCTGGACTCCGACGGGTCCTACGGCCGCAGGAACGGTATCGGGGACCGGCTCAGGCGGCGGCCACGATCGCGATCTCCACCAGCCACGCATCTTGGGCGAGCTGGGGCACGACGAGCAGGGTCGAGGCGGCCAGCTGCCCGTCGAGGTACCGGTCGCGAGCGGCCATGACTGCGCCGAGGTCCTGGTCGGGCACGACGTAGGTGGTCACCGAGACGACGTCGGCCGGACCCATACCGGCATCGCTCAGCATCGCCGCGATGTTGGCCCACACCGCGTCGGCTTGTTCGGCGATGCCGTCGGGGACGGTCCCGTCGGGTCGGACCGGAACGACCCCGGAGGTGTGGAGCCAGCGGTTGGCTCCGGTGGTCAGGCGGGCGTGGGCGTAGGCCGCGGCTGGCGGGGCGATCGTCTGGGGCATGATCGGCTCGTGCACGCCGGGCATCATCCCACGGCGCCCGCTTCGTCGCCGGGCGACGCCACACCGGACGACACGTCGGGAGGCCGCCGACGCACCGGTCGGGCTAGCTTCACCCCATGAGCACTGCGACGACTCCGCGACCCCATGGCCTACCCGACCGCTCGCTCAACGGGAAGGTCGCCGTGATCACCGGGGCGGCGAGCGGGATGGGCCTGGCCACCGCTGAACGATTCGTGGCCGAAGGGGCCCGGGTCGTCATCGCCGACTACAACGCCGAGGCGGGGCAGGCGGCAGCCGAGGCGCTCGGCGACGCCGCTCGCTTCACCCGCTGCGATGTCTCGGTGGAGGATGACGTTGCGTCGGCGGTCGCGCTCGCCACCGACGCCTTCGGCCGGCTCGACGTGCTGTTCAACAACGCCGGGATCGGCGGCGCGTTCGGACCGATCACCGAGCTCGAGATCGACGACTGGGACACCACCTTCGCCGTCCTGGTCCGGGGCGTCTTCCTCGGGATCAAGCACGCGGCCCGGGTGCTGATCGAGCAGGGCGAGGGCGGATCGATCATCAACACGGCCTCGATCGCGGGGCAAGGTGGCGGGGCGGGACCGCAGGCTTACTCGGCCGCGAAGGCGTCGGTCATCAACCTCTCGCAGACCACCGCCCTCGAGCTCGCCCCCCACTCGATCCGGGTCAACGCCATCTGCCCCGGAGTGATCTTCACACCGCTGATGCACTCCGGCGACGAGAGCGACGCCGAGGCGATGGTGACAGAGCTGCAGCCCATCCCCCGCCGGGGCGAGGGATCGGATATCGCCGGTGCCGCGCTGTGGCTGGCCGGCGACGACTCCACCTTCGTCAGCGGCCAGGCGATCACCGTCGACGGTGCCCTCCTGGCGGCCGGGCCGCGGATCTTCGGCCGGTTGAAGAACACCCGCAACGTGCACCGGATGGTCGGCATGACGCACGGGACGACCGGTCAGGCCCCGACGGTCCGCCGGCTCTGACCCGCTGGTCATACCGTGGCTCGGGTCGGCGCTCACACCACGTGGCTGAGTAGAGCCCGGGGATGGCACCATGCTCCGCATGGCTGCGACGCTCGATCCGGTGACCGCCTTCTCCCTGGCCGGGAAGGTGGTGATCCTCACCGGGGCCAGCTCCGGTCTCGGCCGCCGGTTCGCCCGCTGCCTCGGAGCGGCCGGAGCGTCGGTCGTGCTGACGGCCAGGCGAGCGGACCGGTTGGCGTCTCTGGTCGAGGAGCTGCCGGACGCCCGAGCCGTGCCCTGTGATCTCACTGCCGATGGCGCCCCGGCCGAGCTCCTTGCGGCCGCCTTGGATCACTACGGCCAGATCGACGTGGTCGTCAACAACGCCGGGATCTCGCGGGTCCTGGCCGCGGTCGACGACGATCTCGACGACTTCCGGCAAGAGCTCGAGATCAACCTCGTCGCTCCCTACGAGCTGGCACGACTGGCAGCCAAGCACCTGCTCGACACCGGGCGTCCGGGTTCGATCATCAACATCGGCTCGGTCCTCGGGCATGGCGGCGGTGGGCGGTTGAAGGTGCCGGGATACGCCGCGGCGAAGGGAGGGCTCCACAACCTGACCCGGGAGCTGGCGTCGCAGTGGGCCCGAAAGGGGATCCGGGTAAACGGCATCGGCCCGGGCTGGTTCGAGACCGAGATGAACGAGCACATGTTCGCCACCGACGGCGGGATGGCCTACATCGTCGACAACACGCCGATGGGCCGGCCCGGGGTCGAAGGCGAGCTCGACGGCGCGTTGCTGTTCCTGGCCAGCGATGCATCGAGCTTCGTCACCGGTCAGGTGATCTTCGTCGACGGCGGCTGGACCGCGATCTAGGGGCGCCTCGGTTCCCAGAGGTCGAGCGTGATGGCGACTACCCCGGCTCGACCCGTCGAGGAACAGGTCGACGCTCGATCCTGCCCCGTCGTTTACCGGGGCGAAAGAATCGGGCCTTGGACCGGGATCAGCCGCCGGTCGGGTCGACGAGGAGCTTCACGGCGTCGATTCGGCGATTGGCGAGATCGTCGATCGTCGCCGGCAGGGCGTCGAGGTCGAGGGTGCCGGCGACGAAGCCCCCGGTCTCGATCCGGCCCCGGGCGACGAGGTCGGCGCAGATCGCCATCTCGTCGAGGGTGAACGCGATGGAGGTGTCGACCGACACCTCCTTCATCATCCACCGCATCGGGTTGATGGTGGCCTCGCCGCCGGACACGCCGACCATGCAGACCGATCCGCCCTGGCGGACCATGTCGACCGATTGCTGGAGGGTCTGGGGGATCCCGGCGCAGTCGTAGGCGATATCGGCTCGGAGGCCGCCGGTGAGATCGTTGACGACCGCCCGGAGGTGCTCGCCGGGGGTGACGGCGGCGTCGGCTCCGATCGAGAGCGCCAGCTCGCGGCGGCTGGCGTCGGGCTCGACGGCGACCACCTGGCCCGCCCCGCCGAGGCGGGCGGCTTGGACTGCCATGAGGCTGATCGGCCCGCAGCCGACCACGCAGGCAACGTCGCCGACGGCGAGGCGCGACCGGCGGACGGCGTGCATCGCCACCGAGGCCGGTTCGATCAGGGCCGCCTGCTCGTCGCTCACCGACCCCGCGACGGTGATGAGCCGGTTGGCCGACAGCGTGATGTAGGGGGCGAAGCCACCCGAGGTGGGGGCGTTGCGGCCGGAGTACTCGCTGGCCGCGACCCGGCAGAACTGCGGCAGGTTGGCCCGGCACTCCCGGCACGACCCGCAGCCGGGGGCCTGACCACCGACCACACGATCGCCTTCCGACGGGAGGTGGGCGCTCGGGCCGGGCGCCGGCGGCGGGCCGGAGTCGACCACGGTTCCCACCCACTCGTGGCCACAGATGCCGGGGGCGTAGGGCCAACCCTCCTGGTAGGCGTGGACATCGCTGCCGCAGATCCCGCAGCGGGCGACCTCGACGACGACCTGTCCGGTGCCGGGCGACGGGTCGTCGACCTCCACCAGCTCGAACTGTCCCTTCCCGGTCACCACTCCGGCTCGCATCGGACCGACCTCCCTGTTTGTCCCCGACGGCGCGAGTCTGTCAGCTACGGCCCGGCGGGGCGAAGCGGTCGGGGACCGGCTCGGCCGTCGGCGTCAGCCGAGTACGTCGGCTCGACCGATCGGATCGAGCGGGATGCTGAAGATGCCCTGGTTCGGGCCAGCCAGCGGTCCGACCGAGAAGTACCCGAAGATGCGGTACATCGCACCCCGATGGAGGCCGACGCCGGAGGTGCCAACCGACTCGTTCAGGAACACGAGCGAGTAGCCGCCACAGTCGAGGGCGTTCGGGGGCTCGCTCGGGGCGAGCGGGTTGAAGCACTGGTCGTAGAGCGCCAGGTGCCAGGTCGTCCGGTCGTCGCCGTCGACTCGGAGGTAATCGTCGAGGCTGGCGAGCGTGACCATGACGTCGAGCTCGACGATGTCGTTCGGGTGGGACGTGAGGAAGTCGACGAACTCGGCGATGTCGGCCGACATCGGGGCGATATCGGTGGCGCGATACCTGGGGACCGCCCCCGTCGGGCTCCCGAACGTCGCTGCTTCGGTCGATGCTTCGGTCGAGGTGGACGTCGACACGACGGTCGGCCCGTGGCTGGTCTGCTGCGAGTCGGCCGATGCCACGACAATCACGAAGCCGGCGACTGCTCCTGCGGCGGCGAGGAGGGCTGCGGCCGCGGCGGCACGGCGCCAGCCCAAGGGCCGAGCGGGCGGCGGTCGGCCGTCGGGGTTGGACCGGGATCGGCTCAGCAGCCGATGCCGAGCCATAGCGGTACGTCGCGAGGGGTGCCGGCGATTCGGGCCTGGGCTTCGATGTTCAGCTCGACCGAGCCGCCGCCGTCGAACTTGATGAGGTCGTCGTAGCCACCGGCCTGGGCCCAGGCGATCAGGTCTGCGCTCGTCATCGCCGTCGTCGAGCCGAACACGAGGATGCCGGTCGCCTTCTCGAAGGCGACGAAGCTGTGCCGGCCCGTGTAGTGGGTGTAGTCGTTGGTCGGGATGTCCCGGAACGCCTCCCACACCTGGCCGTTGACGATCAGCGGGATCCCGGCCGCCGCCCACCGCCACTCGACTGCGTTGTCGAGTGGCGGTGTGGACGACGGCTGCCAGCTGCGCCAACTCTCGAGCACCATGCCGTTCTTGCCCTCGAGGTTGCTGTTGAGGTTGAACGAGCCGTTGTAGACCCACACCCGTTCCTCATCCGGTCCGTTCGGTCGATACCGCTCGCCGAACACACCGCGGTCGTCACGGTTGACCGAGCCGGGGAGGTGGTAGCCGTCGACGACCGCATACCCGATCGGTGTGGGATCGATCGTCTCGGGGTTGTGGAACCAGTTGCCGTTGATCGACGCCACGGAGCAGCGCTCATGGCTGGCCCGGAAGTCGACACGGCTGTAGTCGACCTTGACGATCAGCCCACCGGTGATCGGCTCGACCTCGTAGCCGTCGGCGGCCCAGCTGGCGTCGTCGGGATCGGCGAAGATCGACCATCGAGTGCCGGTCGTTGCGCCGAACTCGTTCGACTCGGAGAACAGCACCATCAGCTCGCCCCGGTCGACGGCGCCGGCGTCGAGCTGGCCCCGCCAGTAGGCGAACCCATCGGGGTCGGGCTGACGGCACAGCACGTTGGCGTAGACGAGGGTCACGAACCCGGCGTTGTCGAGTGAGCCGTAGGTGTTGGTGAACTCGTCGGACCGCTCGAAGTAGTACGACAGCTCCTGCAACGAGACGCCGTCGCGGTTGACGCCGAGCCAGTAGTCGAGGCCTGCGCGGTCGGGTTGGCGGAGGAAGTAGGCCTGGTAGAGCCGCCAGACCCGGGCAGTGCGGGCGGAGGCGGTGACCTCGTCGGCGTAGTCAGTGCTCGGGGCGCCGATCGAGCAGGCTGCGGCGGAGGCCGGACCGCTGCCGGGCCCGACGAGCGCGAGGGTGACGGCGACCAGGATCGTGGCCAGCGCGCTGCGGACGCCGGCTGTGCGCCAGCGAGCGCGAGCCCCGGAGTCGACGGTGCCCGATCGTTCGCCGTTGGTCGTGAGAGCTGCGATGGTCGGTTGTCGGTAATCCGGGCCGAAAGGTTCAGTCATTTGGGTCGACCGGACCAGCCGGTGCCGCGTGGCCGGACCAGCCCCGCGGGCCGCGGGCGCCCT